>JABDBN010000004.1 GCA_013288625.1 Alphaproteobacteria bacterium
GACCTTGAAAAGCTTAAGCCAATAATCCATGGTAAAGAAGATGATGAACGCAAAGCTGCATGACATGACTTTGTTTCAACATCTTAAAGAGCTGCGTTATAGGCTGACTCTGGCTTTTATATTCTTTTTTATGGCCTCAGCTATCTGTTATCATTTTGCCCAAGCGATATATACATTTCTCGCTCAGCCTTTAATTCAGGTCTATAGCGGAGATAGTAGCCGCAAGCTTATATTTACTGGGCTTACCGAAGCTTTCTTTGTTCACATTAAGATCGCTTTTTTTGCAGGGTTCATATGCTCTTTTCCTATAACGGCTTTCCAGCTTTATCGCTTTATCGCTCCGGGACTTTATAGAGATGAGCGCAGAGTTTTTGCCCCATACTTAGTAGTCGCCCCAATCTTATTCGCTGCTGGAGCAGCTTTGGTATATTACTATGTAATGCCTCTCGCTTGGACTTTTTTTATCAGCTTTGAACAGCTGGGAGATGAGAGCAGTTTGCCGATCATGCTTGAAGCCAGAATTTCTGAATACTTGTCTCTGGTCATGTCTTTGATCATGGGGTTTGGACTGGCCTTCCAGCTTCCTCTAATTCTGGTGTTCCTTGCTCAGTTAGGTGTTGTTAAGGGAACCTGGCTAGCAAAAGTTCGCCGCTATGCCATTGTTGTTATTTTCATCGTTGCGGCTTTTCTTACTCCGCCTGATGTTATAAGTCAGATTGCTTTGGCGATACCTTTGCTGTTGCTTTACGAAATATCTGTTTTAATATGCAAAAGAATAGAAAAGGTGAAAGAAAAAAATGCACGATATTAGATTCATAAGGGAGTTTCCGGATAAATTTGATCAAGGGTTGGTAGCTCGGGGGTTTGAGCCGCAAGCCGCAAGCGTTCTATCTATAGACTCTGACTCGCGCAAGCTGCAACTCGAGCTTCAGGACTTAAACACCAGACGCAATGAAATTGCTAAGAATATTGGAATGGAAAAGTCAAAAGGCGAGGATGTGGAAGACCTTTTGAGCGAGGGTGAGAACCTAAAAAAGAAAATTCAGATGGTAGAAGAGGAGCTCAGCCGATTACAGGTGGAGCTAGATGCGATACTGGTTATGCAACCTAATATGATAGATAGCGATGTACCCCCGGGCAAAGATGACTCTGAGAACATAGAAATTCGCAAAGTGGGACATCCGAAGGATTTAGGTTTTACTCCAAAAGAACATGACCAGTTGGGCGAAGCCCTTGGAATGATGGATTTTGAAAAGGCAGCCAGAATGTCTGGTGCCCGCTTTGTTGTCCTTAAAGGTGCCCTGGCTCGTATGGAAAGGGCGCTGACAGACTTCATGCTCGATATTCACACTAAAGAATTTGGCTATACTGAAGTCTGGGGGCCGGCATTAGTGAGAGAACAAGCGGTATTCGGTACTGGTCAGTTCCCTAAACTTGAAGCTGATCTGTTCAAAACCACCAATGGATATTTTCTCATTCCAACCAATGAAGTCACAATGACCAATCTGGTTGCAGATTGTATCATTCCTGAAGAAAAGCTACCTATGCGCTTTGTAGGATATTCACTTTGTTTTCGTTCAGAAGCGGGTAGTGCAGGCAAAGATACCAAGGGTATGTTGCGCCAGCATCAGTTTTCCAAAGTTGAGCTGGTGAGTATTACCACAGAGGAAGAATCCCAACTGGAACATGACCGCATGCTTTCAGCCGCAGAAGAAGTGTTAAAGCGGCTCGGGCTGAATTACCGGGTAGTGATTTTGTGTTCTGGAGACATAGGGTTTAATGCGCGCAGAACCTATGATCTCGAAGTATGGTTGCCAGGGCAGGGCAGATATCGTGAGATCTCAAGCTGCTCGAATTGTGGTGATTTTCAGGCGCGTAGATTAAAAGCGCGTTATAAATCTATTAAGGACAAAAAAAATTATTTAGTTCATACTCTTAATGGAACTGGTGTAGCAATAGGCAGGTGCATGGTCGCAATAATGGAAAACTATCAAAATGCGGATGGCTCGATTACTGTGCCTGAAGCGCTAAGGCCTTATATGAGGGGACTTAAATTAATTGAGAGGGAATAAAATGACAAAGCAGGTAGCTTCGCTCAATCCAGCAAATCAAAAACCCGTAGCGTATGCATCTTTAAATCGGCGAGTAATTGCGCTTTCAGTTGATATAACTCTTGCCACTATAATACTGATTCCATTTTCAGGTGTTTTATCTTATTTGATTTACGGAGATCAAACGGTTGATGTTGTGTTCCAGAGGATAGTAGCCGAACGCGGAAGCATGCAAATATCAGCGCTTGATATCTTAAGCAAACTGTACCAGGCCAATGTAGTTCAAAAGTTCTTCTTATTACAGTTCCTAGGTTTTATCTTGGTGGGTTTCTTATTCGTAGGTTCATGGGTAAAGATGGGCACAACTCCAGGGAAATGGATAGCCGAGTGTAAAATTCTCAATGAAAAGACTTTGTCTGAGCCCAGTAAACTCCAGTATTTTATGCGGTACTTAGCCTTTGTCCCGTCTAACGTGATTGGTTTTTTTCTCTTGGAGTGGGATAAAAAAAATCGTGCCTGGCATGACCGTATGGTCGGTACAGTGGTGGTAGTTAAAAAACATAACTGGGATAAAATCTCAAAGATCCTGGCGGATTGGTGGCAGAAAACTAAAGCCCTTATGCTGAGCTGGTATTCAAACGCAGCTAAAAAGTACACCCAAAGCATTTCAAAAACAGGGAAGGAATAACTATCCCAATTTACCATAAAATGAGCCAAATCTCCGTCATTGCGCGCCCCACCCTTCGCCTTCGGCTTCGTGTGGCTTACGCCAGTTTATACGATAAATTTAGAATATAATTTTACTGAAGCCAGTCTAAACGAAGACGATTAGGCGAAGGAGTGTCCCGCCGAAGCTTTAGCGAAGGGGGGACTCAAAAAGGCGCGGCAAACCAGTCTTGATATTCGCGTGATAACAATATATTTCATCAACCTCACCACTGGATCACCACGTCGCTTGCACTCCTCGTGACGCAATAGTGACTCTATTTTGGTCGATTGCTATCGGTGTGTGACGCGATGAACCATTAATATTAATTAGATTTTATTTTGATTGTACTCTGATGGATTTATGAGTTATGCTGCCATTCTATAAGTATTCATTTTCTATATGAAGCACCCGTTTGTATTTATTGATGAGAGTGGAACGGCTGACAGTCATAAAAATCCTCAGCCGTATTTTGGTGTTGGATTTTTAAAGGTTGAAAATCCAACAGAACTTTCTAAAAGGTTGTTAAACATAGGGTGCAACGCAAAGTCAAAAGCTGTTCAAAAAAGAGCCTCTCAAGAGTTACGGGAAAAGTTATTATCAGGGCAAATAAACAATGCGGAATTGAATTTCTTTCTCCAGATGTCTAGGCACCATGAATATCATTTTGCTGAAGTAAACACACAAATTTCAGAAGACTATATTAAATTTATAGATACATTTTTTGATTATAAATTCCACTTCTGCGCTATTTTAATTGATAAAAAACTTGTTGGTTCACGCTATAGAGGATATTGGGATAGCTATGTGAATATAGCTAAACTTATATGTGATAAAAACCTAAAGAACATTGAGAAAGCAACAATAATAGCTGATTATATGAATGCTCCCAAAAATAGTCATCTCTCGCTTGAAAAAGTATTATTAAACTCGGGAAAAATAAACAACGTTATCAGACTTCAATCTAACGGGGTACCGCTACTTCAGATCTGTGATTTGTTTTTAGGAGCTACTGTGTTTGCTCATAAGGTAGCAAATAATTTACAGAATTTAAATTCGGATTATTCAAAAGCAAAAAATCGCATAGTTGACTATCTTCAAGATAGATTAGGTGGAAACTTACTTCACAACAACTTTACCTACAATGATAAGAAAACCTGTTATTTTTCTGTATGGAAAATGATATAGACTTAAACGGGTGGGCTGGATGCTCCAATAGGGCTCCCCCACCAACGCTTTTATTCTATGCTGATTATTACAACTTGTCAAGTAATAATTAAAACTCGAGTATAGCGCTACCCCAGGTGAGTCCTGCACCGACCGCTGATAGAGCTATTATTTGGCCGCGCTTAAGTTTCTGGGATTTGTATAAATCATCTAAGGCCAAAGGAATTGATGCCGCAGAAGTATTGGCATGCTTGTCTACAGTGACGATAAGTTTCTCTTTTGGCAGTGCAAGCCGTTCGGATACTGCCTCTATGATGCGGATATTGGCTTGATGAGGAATAAACCAGTCTAGATTGCTTGTCTCAAGGTTGGTTTGCTCAAGCAATTTGTTTATGGATAAAACCATTTTTTCTATGGCATGTCGATAGACCTCGCGACCTTGCATGGCGATTTTAGCGTCCATATTTCCGGCAGAAATACCCCCGGGGATATTGAGAATGTTAGATAAAGCGCCATCGCACTGAATTTCACTGGCTAGCAGCCCATCGCTTTGCGGGCTTGCTTCAAGTATAATCGCGCCAGCTCCATCACCAAAAAGCACGCAGGTTTTTCGATCATTCCAGTCTAAAACCCGAGACATGGTTTCTGTTCCAATAACTGCAATGCGCTTAACCTGGCCAGTACGAATCAGGGAATCCGCCATTACATACGCGTAGAGAAAGCCACTGCAAACGGCATTTAAATCAAAAGCAAAGCCTGTTTTAATTCCTAATTTCTCCTGAATAATCGCTGCGGTAGATGGGAAAACGACATCTGGTGTAGTGGTTGCGACGATAAGCCCATCGATTGAGTCAAGACTGATACCTGCTGAGGTAAGTGCGTCTTGAACTGCTTTGACGCCAAGGTCAGACGTGAGCTCGCCGGCTTCGACAACGTGGCGCCTTCTGATGCCAGTACGGCTGGCAATCCACTCGTCGGATGTATCAATAGTATTAGCTAATTCATCATTAGTAATAATTCTGGCCGGCAGGTATGCGCCAGTTGCGATGATTTTTGATGATTTCATAAATTTCTTTGTTCCAATGGTGCTATGATCGCAGATTTATGATTAATAAGCAAATGAAATCCTCAAAAGTAGAGTTAATAGGAGTGCTATCAGTTTATCGGCTTAATATAGTCAGTTAGCACTTTCCTTATCCCAATGCCCTTAAAAGACACTTCGGCAGAATCCCCGGTAATATTTAGGATCACTCCATTGCCAAATTTAATATGAGTAACCATTTGTCCTTTACAAAATTTTGCCGTGGGGATTTGGCTAAAATCATCAACTATATTATGATAGTTTTCATTAGAACTGTTGCGAAGCCTGTTTCTGGCGGCATCTCTAAACTGTGAGCGATAATAGTCTTGGGTACTATTAATGATGTCAAAAGTTCCTTTCGGAAGCTCATCAATGAAACGCGAGGGCACTGTAGCATTGAAGCTTCCATAGATTCTGCGGTTAGAAGCGTAGCTTATATGAAGATTTTGTTTGGCGCGAGTAATGCCAACATAGGCCAATCTGCGCTCCTCCTCAATGCCTGCGCGCCCATTTTCATCGATAGATTTTTGGCTTGGAAATATTCCCTCTTCCCAGCCTGCAAGGAAAACTGTATCAAATTCAAGGCCTTTGGCTGCGTGCATAGTCATGATGTTGACTTTGTTATCATTGTCCATAGTGTCATGGTCGGCAATAAGGCTGACATGCTGGAGGTATTCATTAAGGTCAGAGAAATCCTGGAGTGACCTTAAAAATTCCTTAATGTTATCGATACGATCGCGTGATTCAGCAGTAGCCTCAGCTTTCCACATATCGATATAGCCGCTTTCATGCAGCATAGCTTCAACCACCAGCCAATGGGTTTTATCTTTCAACATTTTCTCCCATTGTATAAAATCAGAGAGAAACTTATTTAAAGTAGCGCCGGCTTTGTTTTTTATAATGCCTGAAGCTATCATCTCCTGTGCGCCTTTAAATAAAGAGATGTTCTGGGTTTTAGCATGGAGATAAATCTGTTGTAGCGTTGCGGTACCGATGCCGCGTTTTGGAACGTTTATAATTCTTTCAAAAGCCAAGCTATCACCCGGATTGATTAGTAGCCGGACATAAGCAATACAGTCCTTTATTTCCGCTCTTTCGTAGAATTTCATACCGCCAATAATTTTATAGGGGATTCGTAGAAAATTCAGACTTTCCTCAAAGCTCCTGCTTTGGTGGCCAGCGCGAAGCAAGATGGCTATATTGGTAAAGTCAATGCCGGTTCTTTCAGCTGCAATAATTTCATGGGCAATCTGGCGCGCCTCTTCCTTTTCATCATAAAAATTGCTGAGCCGGATACGGCTGCCATCCTTGCGCTCTGTCCAAAGGCTTTTCCCATGGCGCTCAAGATTGTTTGATATCAGTTGAGTCGCAGCATTGAGTATGTGACTGGTCGAACGATAATTGCGTTCGAGGCGAATTATTTTCGCGCCGGTAAAATCCCGATCAAACCGCAGAATGTTAGTAACTTCTGCTCCCCGCCAGCCGTATATAGACTGGTCGTCATCACCAACGCAGCAAATATTATTGTGTTTTTGGGCAAGAATACGTAGCCATAGATACTGGGCAACATTGGTATCCTGATATTCATCAACCAATATATAATGAAAACGGTTTTGGTATTCCTGAAGTACGTCTGGATTCTCATTGAAGAGCTTTATATTTAATAGGAGCAGGTTCCCAAAATCTACGGCATTTAGCGCCTGTAACCGCCTTTCATAGTCTTTGTAGAGGTCAATCAGCTTGCCATCAGCAAAGCTATCGATTTCAGAGGTAGGGATTTTATCCGGGAAATAAGCTTTGTCTTTATAGCGATTAATTATATGAAGTAAAAGTCTTGGCGGATTCTTTTTATCATCGATGTTAAAATCTTTGAGAATTTGTTTTACTAATTTGAGCTGATCATCAGGATCGATGATGGTGAAATCAGAAGTAAGCCCCACGTGCTGCGCATTTCTCCGCAGGATTTTTGCTGCAATCGCATGGAAGGTGCCAAGCCATATTCCATCCGTGCTTCCCTGCAACATATCTTCTATTCTACTACGCATCTCTAATGCAGCTTTATTAGTGAATGTGACTGCCAGGATCTGGCTTGAAAAAGCTTTATTATTCAATAGGATATTGGCTATCCGCGCGGTTAGTACCCGGGTTTTACCGGTTCCTGCTCCGGCGAGTACTAGTAAGGGGCCTTCAGTTGAGTTGACCGCTTCCAGCTGCTCTGGGTTGAGACCATCAAGGTGTTTTAGTGGGCTGCTATCTTCAGGTTGCAACAAGTTATAACTCCTTTGCTATATTTTTAATATACTCGCGAGCTTGTTTTCCAAATATAGGGTCATGAATGGCAAATTGCAGATTAGCCTCGAAGTAACCTAAGTGGTTACCGCAGTCGAGCCGCATTCCATCAAAGCGGTAGCCGTAGGTCGGGCAGGTTTCAATCATCGCTTTCATAGCATCGGTGAGCTGTATTTCTCCGCCCGCACCTTTACTGGTTTTTTCGATATAAGTAAAAATTTCAGAGTTCAATATATAGCGTCCGACTATAGATACATTTGAAGGGCTTTGCGCTGGAGTTGGTTTCTCGATCATGTCAACGATGCGCATTGAGGTGCCATTGTCATCCTGAGGGTGGATGATCCCATATTTATGCGTGTCTTGGGGGTCGACATCGGCAACCGCTATAATGTTACCTTCGGTCTCATTATACATTGTAATCATATCTGAAAGCAGGTGGTTGCCGGTATTAGACAGGAACATTTCATCGGCAAGCAAAACCGCAAAAGGTTCATTCTTAATAAAATGGCGGGCGCACCATACTGCATGCCCTAGACCTAAAGGATGCTGTTGGCGGATAAACGCAATATTGCCGGCGTCGGGAACCCAATCCCTGGTGAGGGCAAGGGCATCATGCTTTTCTCGATCATTCAGGTGTGTTTCCAGTTCATAAACACAATCAAAATGGTTGGTAATAATATTCTTATTACGTCCGGTAATAAAAATAAACTCTTCAATGCCGGCTCTGCGGGCTTCTTCAAAAGCATGTTGAATAAGGGGTTTGCTGGCTACAGGCAGCATTTCTTTTGGCAAAGCTTTGGTTGCTGGTAGAAACCTGGTTCCCAGTCCACCTACGGGAAATACTGCTTTTTTTATTTTTGTTTCCATATAGGCTCAATTTTATTCATGGAGATTTTGTATAGTCTGATTATACAAAAATCAATAGAAAGGTTACAACTGCTCATATTCAGCTTCAAGTTTGGTAGACTCAGCTGGAGTAATTTTAACATTTTTCTTTCGCGTCTCATGATTTATTGAGTAAATACCACCTATAACGATCATGAGATAACCTATTACTGCATAAGTATCAGGGACTTCACTTAAAAAGACGATACCCAGCAAGCCTGTGAATACCAGGCGGCAATAATCAAAAGGCATGACTGTGGAAATATCCGCATACTTCAGAGCTTTGAAAAAGGCAATTGCATGAATTAGGTAGCAGATAGCAATAGCAAATATATACTTCACATGCCAAGGCTCAATAGCTCTCCACTCATACAAGGCGAGTGGCAAAGAGAAAATCGAAGAAAACAGCATGACATAAAAAAGCTGCGCTTTAGTTCTTTCGGATGACCCAAGCATTTTGATGACAGTACAGTTCATCGCCCAAAAAATGACGGCTAAAAATAAATAAAAATAATAATAATTAAAACCACCAATACCTGGTTTTACGATAAACAAAACCCCAATGAAGCTAAGTGCTATCATTACCATTTTAGAATGGCTAAGCTTTTCTTTAAAGTAGAGAAAGCCAATCAGTATTACTAGGATATGATCAAGGTAGGTGATAGCCGCAGCGTTAGTTACCTCTATTTGCTTTAGCCCAATAAAGAAGCAAAGCGTTCCCAATAGGCTAAAAGTGCCGCGGGCCACATGGAGACCTATGCGCCGGGTTTTGAGGTTAGCTTTATAGTTCCCGTGCAAGCACCAAGGAAGTACGCATATGAGTATGGTTAATTTATATAAAAAGGCTACCTGGAAGGGGTGCAGGGGTTGAGAAAGCTCTTTGGACAGCAGATAGAGAATGGACATGGAGATAGCATGGAGAATCATAAGTAAAATGCCTGATAGGCTTTTATTATGCTTTAGTTTTGTTGCAACAGCTTTGCCAGGCATGGTAGAACTCTTCATGTATTGCTGGATTACCCCGCTTGCATTTGTTTTAAGACGCAAACGACACGCACTTAGTATATACTAGCTTCAACAATTAATAAATAGCCAATTATACTATGAGTGAATAAAATCTAAGTTGCAGAAAAAGAATAAGAATAGGATTTAAAACTATTATGCCGAGTCCAAAAAGTGATCCAAGAGAAGTAGTAGAACAGTTGTATAAGAAGCACTACGCGCATGCGCAGGCGGGTTACTGGGGTGGATCGGTCGCAAAAGGAGAGGGTACAGAGCACTCTGATCTCGACGTGGTTGTTGTGTTTGACCACCTTCCTAATGCTTACCGAGAGACTTTTTTTATGGGTGGCTGGCCGGTGGATGTCTTCATTCATGACTTGGAAACTCTGAATTATTTTTTCCAGGAATCGCGTAATAAATCTGGTATCCCAGGATTATTGCAGATGATCCTCACCGGTGTGGAAATTATTACAGACACAGAAACCTCTAAGCAGGTCAAACTGATGGCTAAGGAAGCCTTTGCTTCAGGCCCTGCTCCGTGGAGCACACAAGAGATTGATAAAGAGCGCTTCTTCATAACAGATGTGCTCACCGATATCCTATATCCAGTATCAAGGCCTGAGCAGATTGCTTCTGCTGCTTGGCTTTATGAAGCCCTGTCTCAATTCTATTTTCGGGCTAGGGGGAAATGGCGAGCCAGCGGAAAATCTATCCCTAGATATTTGGAAAAACATGACCCAGATCTTGCTAGACAATTCAATCGGGCATTTACAAGAGTGTTTGAGAAGTCTGAAACCTCGGCGCTTGCAACGCTTGTGCATAGCATATTAAAACCCTATGGCGGCCTGTTATGGGAAGAATATAGAAGCGATGCTCCTGCGGAATATAGGTTAAAATATACTAATCGTACGCCCTAAAAGTTGGAAAGTCGAAAGTTATTATTCCCTGAGAGTGGGATAGGAAGAACTGATTTGGCTTCCATTATCTTATCACTACAATATTAATCTTTGGGATATTGATTTTAGACCACACTTTATCAGCAGTGTATACTGTAGAGCCGGTTATGGAGACAAGGGCAAGGCAAGCTCTATCTCCAAGTGATAGCCCTAGCGTTTTTGTATCAGGGTAAAAATTAGCTGCAATGTAAGCGTGTTCTGCAGTAAAGGGAATAATCTCATCTAAAAGTTGTTCCATAATTTTTTGCGCTTCTGCCATGCTATATTTACGACGGTCTATTAAGTATTTGGTTACTTCGGATACATTTACTGAGGACATTGCAGATTTATTCATGACCATGCTAACTGCTTCCCAGCCAGTTTCTTGATCCAGTAGTGCGATGAAAGCAGAAGAATCTAAGATAACTTTCCCTAAGTAATTTAAAATTAGACGCCCAGTTTTGCTCAAATTATCCTCTCTTTGTTGATTTAGGAGAAGTGTCAAATTTACTCAGCTTACGCTCTTCTAGCTGATTTTCATTTTTTTTGAGTTCAAGAAACTCTGACACTGCAGATTTTTTTGAAGTCGAACGTAATTTAAAATCATGCTGAATTTTTGATAGGACTGAGTTTAAACTCATTAACCGTAATTCATTGTTTACCTTTCGCACCACTAAAATATCACCACGTTTAAATTGTAGCTCTTTTCTTAATTTAGCAGGTATTAAAACTTTACCATGATTATCAATACTCGTCCGTATTTCTTCCATATCACATCGCCTTAATTTAGTCATAACTTATAAAATACTATAATATCTAATATTAGTAAATTATAAAAACCTTATGATTCTTATAAGTCAAGGCAGTCACAAGGATAAATGCTTTATCGGTAGGTAATAAACAAGTCAGGAACTGGCTAGATCTGTCTATTGTCAGAATATTACGAAACAATTTCACCAGCCCAGAGAGCTTGAAGAAAGTCTTTTACAGGCAGAATATCAAGAGTTAAATCACCTTCAATCATTCTTCTGGCTCGAGGGACCTGACATACTAATATAGACTTTTTGGGTTTGTGTTCTTGATGAAATGCGCGCAACCCTTTCAATTCAGAGGGAGAAATAACATCAGAAATTTTTACTTCTATTGCAACTTCTCCTTCATTCAAAATAAAATCAACTTCAAGCTTATCTTTGGTTCTCCAATAATTAATCTCAAAATCTAACTCACTCAAATGCTTATAGGCAATTAACTCAGTAAAAATATAATGTTCAAGTGCGTGCCCTGCATCCGAGCCTTTGAGTTCATTGAACTTATGATGTTTGATTAATGATGCTACTCCAACATCAAATAGATAGAACTTTGGTGTCTCAGATATGATGTCGCGACTTACTTTCTTACGATATGGTAGAATGATGTAGCCGATCAACGTATCTACTAATATTTGAAAATACTCTTTGACTGTCTTTGCATCGATGCCCGCTTGGCGTGAAATATTTGAATAGTTTAGCATTTCACCGTGCGAAAAGCGAAGAGCATCAACGAATCTAGCAAAGGCAGGCAAATTACGAACTATTCCCGCAGCTTGGATTTCAAGCATAAGATAATCATCAAGATAGGCGCGTAAAGATTTATTATAATGATCTGAAAGGTAATGGGAGGGGAGAGTGCCATGATTAAAAATTCTAAGGAGATCAAATTCTTGTAGCTCAGGGAAACATAGAGGAAAAAAATGATACTTCCACGCTCGTCCACCGAGTATGTTGACACCATGACGTTTCATTTGGCGTGCACTCGATCCACAAAGTATGAACTGGAATTCTGTGTTCTCAATTAGCCAATGTATTTCATCCATAAGGCCAGGCACTTTTTGCACTTCATCAACTACCACCAGTCGGTTCGTATTAGTATCTTTGTATTTGAGAAGTTCTTCGCGGAATATATGCGGAGCTTTGGCAAGTGTGAGTGCGACATCAGATTGTAAAAGATCATAAAAAAGAGCTTTTGGGAAAGTATGTTTGAGGTATGTTGTCTTCCCTGTCTTGCGCGCTCCCCAGACAAATGCAGATTGCTTTTTTGGAAGTTCAATTGAAAAGTATCTCTTAATGTAGCTCATAACCTATCTGTAAGTATCCTCCCTAAAAGTTCCGCTTATTAGGAGTGTACTCCCTAAAAGTTGGAAAGTCTATATGTTATTATTCCCAGATTTTACAGCGCTTGCTCGGATTAAGCGTGTTCGAATTCTTCTTCCATTTGCTGGATTTTGGACTCTTTCAAACGCCTTCTGTAACGCGCTTCGGCACGCATCAGGTAGACGCCAGCCCCAGCGATTAAGCAATAACCAATATACGAGCCAGCTTTGGGAACTTCAGAAAAGAAAGCAAAGCCAAGAATTCCAGTAAAGATCAGTCTAGTATAATCAAAAGGCACTACGGTTGATAGCTCAGCATTCTTTAAGGATAAGAAGAAAGCGGTGCTGTGTGCAAAGTAACAAATCGCCAATAAGATTAAAATAGAGATATGGCCAAGTTGCAAACCAGTGTTGCTGAAATCGATCAAACCTACAGGCTCTTTTACCAGGATGCCAAACATATGTGTTTCTTGCCAATTCAAAAAGGCAAATGGTGAAGCGAGAAGCAACTGGAATAATAAGCCATAAAAGAGCTGAACTTTGGTTTTCTCCGTTTTGCCCAAAATTTTTACTACAGTACAGTTTGCTGCCCACAGTATTATAGAGATAAATACAAAGATATAGAACTTATTAAAGTTAGTATATGCAGTGGCATTAAAGAACTTGGGCATGTAATTTTCATCTACTGCCAGGATATCCGGATAAACTACTATTATAGCTCCTAAAAAGCTTGCTATGATGGAGGCAATTTTGGTTTTAGAAGAGCGTTCTCCAAATACGGCTATGCCAATAATAGCCCAGAGCACTTGCTCAAGATAGCCTACAGCTGTTATATCTATTAAATCAATGTGCTTAATCGCATAAAAGAGGCTAAGCGAAGCTGAGATGGTTAAAAAACCTCTTGAGGCATGCAGCCATATTTTTTTAGTTTTCATATCTTTAAGGCCGCCGGCAAAACACCAGGGGATTATACAGAAAAGAATCATGGATTTATAAAGGAATACAACCAGGCTCGATCCAACCTCGCTGGTCAATTCTTTAATAAAGGCGTAAATGATTGAGATCGCAACGGCATTGATCAGCATATAGCCAATGCCCAAAACATTGTTGTATTCTTGTTGAGCTGACTTCGTTGATTTTGCCATATTAACCTCAAAAAAAATAATAAAAAAAGCCATACTAAATGGCTTGGAAATAAGGCCTCAAAAAACTACTGTTAAGTTTGTAAATTACCTAACATAAAGATATTAGAAAGTAAATTTCTCACAATATATAGCAGAGTTAAATTACATTCAAGAAGTATTTGCTGAGTGCACTACATTTTTTGCGGTGGACTTAGTTTTACTATTTGGCTAATATTTGGTTACAACATTATGAAATGTGAAGGATTAAAACTATGGCGACAAAGGCTGAAGAGATTTTATCTTTGTTAAAAAAAGAAGTTATAGAGCAAGTTGATTTTCGCTTTACTGACACATTGGGCAAATTACATCATATCACCTACAAGGCAAGCAACCTTACAAAGTCTTTGCTGGAATATGGGATTGGTTTTGATGGCTCGTCAATTTCAGGGTGGAAGGAAATAAATGAATCTGATATGCAATTAAAGCCTGATCTTGATTCATGGATTATGGATCCTTTCACAGCTATGCCGTGCATGATTATATTCTGCAATGTCTTTGATCCGACAACAGGCAAGCCCTATTTGCGCGACCCAAGATCTTTGGTGATAAGAGCGGAGGAATATCTAAAAAAGAGTGGAGTAGGTGAAATTGCTTTTTTTGGACCAGAAATAGAGTTTTTTATTTTTGATGATGTCAGATATAGCATTACGCCTAATAAAGCCTACTGCAGAGTCGACTCGCATGAAGGCCCTTATAATAGTGGCACTAAGTTTGCTAATGGCAATACAGGACATAGACCTGATTATAAGGGAGGTTATTTCCCGGTACAGCCAATCGATTCACTTTTTGACATAAGGTCTGAAATCTGCAGTGTTCTTGAAGAGATAGGCCTTAAATCGACTTTGCATCATCATGAGGTGGCGGCGAGTCAGTGTGAAATTGGCTTTGAGTATTCAACTCCAATGCATTCTGCTGACAATGTCCAGAAGTTTAAATATGCTGTGAAGAACGTAGCTGATTCCTATGGTAAAACGGCAACTTTTATGCCTAAACCAGTCTATGGCGACAACGGTTCAGGAATGCATACCCATCAGTCAATATGGAAAAAAGGAAAGAACCTTTTCTTTAAAACGGGCAATTATGCTGAGCTATCTGAATCCTGTCTCTATTATATTGGTGGTATAATTAAACATGCTCAGGCAATAAATGCATTTACCAATCCGACAACAAATAGTTATAAGCGGCTTGTGCCCGGATTTGAAGCTCCTGTGCAATTGGCTTATTCAGCTCGCAACCGTTCTGCAGCTATTCGCATTCCTTTTAGCAATGGAGAAAAAGCCAAGCGCATTGAGGTTAGGTTCCCAGATCCAACTGCAAATCCCTATCTGGCATTTGCAGCGATGCTCCTTGCTGGAATTGATGGTATAAAGAACAAGATCCATCCTGGTAGTGCTATAGATAAAAACCTATATGCACTTACTCCAAAGGAAGAGAAGCTTATTCCAAAAGTATCCGGTTCACTTTGTGAATCTCTAAAACAACTCAGCAAAGATCGTGAATTCCTTAAGAAAGGTGATGTTTTTAGCGACGACCTGATAGACAGCTATATTGATTTGAAAATGAACGAAGTTCGTACTTGGGAAATGGCGCCTCATCCTATAGAGTTCAAAATGTATTATAGTGCTTAACTGCATGTTACTGATGACTAATATTATGATCGAAAAAATAAGATTATTTAATCAATTCCTTAAGCTTATAGCAACTACGGCAAACCTTCGCCGGTTTGTTCTGTCTTTGCTATGTTTCATTATTTTCGCCACAGGTTCTGCCGTTATTCTTTTCACTAAAGCTAATCATGGCTCTCACAATTCGCTGGCTAAAGAACAAATTGCATTAATTAATATTGAAACTATTGTTCGATCCTTTAGCAAAAATAGTGATGCAGTTAAATCATACGTAGCCGTCGATGATAGGGCTAAGATTGTTTTAATTATAGCAGATCTGGGGAGTAGTAGTTACACTTGCCAGGCAGCTCTCAAATTACCCAAAAGTTTCACTCTGGGCTTTAAAACAAGATCAAATTTCCTGAGCAAGTGGGTTGATCAAGCGCACTCTGAAGGCTTTGAATCATTGCTTCAGATACCTCTGCAGTCAAATGTAAAAACTCCCAATAATTGGGGAGCGCATGTTCTATTTATCAAGCTCAGTGGCAGGGATAGCATTTCTGACAAATTGTTTGGTCAGCTGGGTGAAGGTATTGGTATTAATTCTCTGATAAAGAGATTGTTCTTGGGTTCGCGAATGAATATTCTTCCGCAATGGGAAGGCTGGAATAAAGATAACCTATTGATTATTAAAGGAAATAGTAACAATGAACAAGCTCTGTTAAGCCTGGGGGATTTATTAGGTATCCAAACTAATATCGCTAACATCATTATAGATGATGAGCTTGACCAGGAAAAGATTAATAGAAATCTTTTAAGGTTGGAACAGGCTGCGGTTGCAAATGGGCAGGCTATAGGTTTTGTAAGAGCTTTGCCTTTTTCGCAGCGAATTGTTGAAAAATGGAGTGTAAGCCTCAACCAAGAGAAAATAAAAATAGTTCCTGCTAGCAGCTTATTTACTGCAAACTCGCCGTATATTATGAGCCAATCCTTTTCGGGCTATTACCTTCAGCAAGCAGAACGAACATCAGTTGAAACAGAGGCAAATGAAAATACAGCCAACTTCTAGAATTAAGCGCCTGATTACAAATACTGGTTACCGCATTGGCAAATGGGTAAGGCTATTTTTTATCTGGGGATATAGAAAGCTGCGCTACAGCATGTATATGCATGCGGCATATATCGGAGCGATTTTAACCTTAGCTTTTGCGCCCTTTGACTTTCTGCCCGCGATTCCTTTCGCCCTGTCAGGTTTTCTGCTTTTCCTTGATAAAAAATCCAATACTCTTATGCGGGCAGGAGCTTTAGGGTGGTGGTTTGGATTTGGCTATGCCCTTACCTCACTGTACTGGATTGGCAATGCACTCTTTGCCCGCTTAGATGATTTCTGGTGGTTGTTGCCCGTTGCCTATGTTGGCATTCCAATTGTAGTGGCTTTCTTTTTTATTCCTCCAGCTATTGCAGTTTACTACTGTCGTAAGCCAATATTTAAACCCTTTGCTTTTACTTTTGTCTGGGTTTTTATGGAGTATATCAGATCGAATTTTTTCATCCCGTTCCCCTGGAATTTGTTAGGCTATTCCCTGGCAGCAACCGACGTGACTGTGCAATCTGCTTATTACCTGGGGATCTATGGTGGTAGTATCGTGCTCGGGCTATTTGGTACCTTATTTTATTTGCGAAAAATGTGGGCATATACGGCAGGAGGTTTGATTGCTGTTATCATTGTTATGGTTGGAGTTATACGACTTCATTATGCCAATGTTGAATACCATGATATCACAATGCGACTTGTGCAGCCAAACCCACCTGAGCACCATTTGGGAGATGCCGCTAAAAGCGCGCGGTTATTAACCCGACTTGTGGAACTTTCCGTGTTGCAGATGTCTCCTGATGTCAAACATATAATTTGGCCGGAAGCTGCCTTCCCGCATCTTATAGCAGACAACAGCAGGTATTTGAAATCAATTGCCCAGCTGGTACCCAAAGATGGAACCATTATCTTCGGGGCTGACCGTATGGAGCAAATACTCATCACGAAAAAGTATTACAACTCCATTTTCGTTGTGGATTCCCATGCAAAAGTCCTGGCTTATTATGATAAGGAATCCCTGGTGCCTTTTGGTGAGTATATACCATTTCGCAAAGTACTGCCTTTCATTGAGACATTTGCCTATAGTGTAGGGGAGTTTTCAGTGGGGACAAATGCTTCCAAAAATCTTACCGCTGATTCTTTGCCTCCATTTATGCCGCTCATTTGTTTTGAAGTGATTTTCCCGAACCTGCTTCGTGGGGCAGAGAGACCGGAGTGGTTCCTGGCTATTACTAATGATTCCTGGTATGGCAATACGCCTGGGCCATATCAGCATCTCGCTATGGCTAAGTTTCGTGCCGCTCAGTATGGCGTTCCCATGATAAGGGTGGCTAACACCGGTATTTCCGCCGTGATCAGCCCTTATGGCCAAATAATCAAAAAGCTCGATCTCAATGTGACAGGTTACATAGATCACAAGCTACCTAAGAGGTTGTCATGATATATTGTTTTAAAGAGGATTTATGAAGAAGTGGCTCATTCTGATCGCATTATGCATTATGCCTGCTTGCGCTCCAATTTACGATACTAATTATGAAATCATTCCTCCCCAATCGCACTCGGGAAGGTTATGTGCTAATAACTGCATTCTTGCCAAGCAAAGCTGCAACCATGCATGCTCGGCTGAAGCTTCGACCTGTGAGTCAATAAGAAACCTGGAGGCGCAAAATCAATACCTGGAGTATGTTAATGAACGCCAACTCAACCGCCAACCCGTTCTGAAAACGCGCAGTTCATTTACTGGAAAAAGGTATTGCAGTAGCAGTAATTGCGAAGCGAGATGTAGAGATGATTATCATATATGCCATACCAACTGCGGCGGCCAGGTGGTGGAACATAGAGTATGCATAGCCTTCTGCAAATAATAACTTACCCTCACAGCCACTGAGTGAAGCGTCTCATATACCAGAACTTTACGAGCTGCGTAAGAGTGCAATAGCATAATAAAGTCAATAGCAACCAGCCAAAGTATGCGAGCGGTAATGGTGCCAGCCCTATTTTGGCGCCGAGTGGAGAAAAAGGTATAGCGATGCCTATGGCCATTATGAAAAGTGTTAAAAGCAGAACCGGAGTTGCGGGCATACTTTGAATAAAAGGAATTTTTTGCGTGCGGATCATATGCACAATAAGAGTTTGGGAGAGCAGTCCTTCGACAAACCACCCCGACTGGAACAGAGACTGCATATTGGGGGTGTCTGCACCGAATACGTGCCACATCAGATAGAAGGTGGTGATGTCAAAAATCGAACTGATAGGACCTATAAAAATCATAAATCGCACAATGTCATTTGCCTCCCACTTTCGTGGCACTAATAAATATTTCTTATCCACATGATCCCAGGGGATAGAGATTTGTGAAGTATCATAAAGCAGATTCTGAAGCAAAATGTGTATGGATAGCATGGGCAAAAATGGCAGGAAAGCGCTGGCTATCAAAACGCTAAAGACATTGCCAAAATTGGAACTCACTGTCATCTTTATATATTTAACAATATTGCCAAAGGTTCTGCGTCCTTCAAGCACACCCGCTTCCAGCACCATTAAATCCTTTTCAAGCAGAATGATATCAGCAGACTCTTTTGCTATATCCACAGCGGTATCAACAGAGATCCCTACATCAGCATCACGCAAAGCTGGGGCATCGTTGATGCCATCACCCAGATAGCCAACTGTATGCCCCTGACTTTGAATAGCCCTTATTACGCGGGCTTTCTGGAGCGGCGACATCTTGGCAAAAACCTGCGTGTGCTCTGCAACAGCCGCTAACTCCTCATCTGACATCGCTTCGACTTCATTGCCGAGCAGGGTTTTTGTTACCTGCAGATTCACTTCCTTGCAGATTTTATAAGTAATGATCTCATTGTCTCCAGTGATGACTTTTACCTCTACCCCGTATTCATTGAGTGCAGAAATAGCTTTTGCTGCGGTCTCTTTTGGTGGGTCGAGAAATGCAATAAAGCCTGCCAGGACTAACTCGAATTCATCTTTTACACTATAAGCGCGCTCTTCATGGGGGTAGACTTTATATGCCACTGCCAGCACCCGTAAGCCTTCGGCGTATAATTCTGCTGACATGGCTTGCAAATCTGCGATCATTTTTTTATTAAATTTTACTATTTTGCCTTTATAGTAGCCGCCTGAGCAAATGCCTAAAATTTCCTCAACTGCTCCTTTGCATACCAATAAGTGCTCGTCAGGGTTTTGTTGAACAACAACTGACATGCGCCGGCGCATAAAATCGAAAGGTATCTCGTCGACTTTTGAATAAATTTTCTGCAGTTTCTTTATGGTTTTGTCTCCGCCATGCTCTAACACTGCATTATCCAAAAGGTTCCTTAAACCGGTTTGGTGAAAGCTGTTAAGATAAGCGTATTCCAAAACCTTGCGGCTATTCTTGCCATGAATATCAAGGTGCTTTTCCAGAATGATACGGTTTTGCGTGAGGGTACCAGTTTTATCGGTACAAAGAATATCCATAGCCCCGAAATTCTGTATAGCATTTAGACGCTTAATAATGGTTTTATGCTTCGCCATCTTAACGGCGCCCCGCGCCAAATTGGCCGTAACGATCATGGGAAGCATTTCCGGTGTGAGCCCAACTGCTATAGATAAAGCAAACAGCAAGGCCTCAAGCCAGTCATTTTTTGTAAGCCCGTTGATGATCAATACCAATGGCACTATGACAAGCATGATGCTGATCAGAAGCCAGCTCACCTGGCTGATCCCTTTATCAAAGCTGGTAAGCACGCGCTGCCCTATAATATTCTTAGCCAGTGAACCAAAATAAGTTTCATTCCCTGTCGAAACTATTGCTGCTGTGGCTGACCCACTTATGACGTTAGTTCCCATGAAACATAAATTTGGCAATTCGAGGGGGTTTTGTGTCGGCTTAATGTCTGCTGCCGCGCTGAATTTTTCCACAGGCATGGATTCACCTGTAAGTACCGCCTGAGAGATAAAGAGGTCTTTCGAGCTTAAAATCCGAACATCGGCGGGGGTCATATCTCCGGCAGAGAGCTGAATAATATCACCAGGTACTAATTCAACTATCGGTAGTTCTACAGGTTTTCCCATATCGGTTCGCAGGACAGTAGCAGTAGTGCGCACCATCGCCTTTAGTTTTAGTGCGGCCTGATTGGATTGGAACTCTTGCCAGAAACGCAATACACCGCTTATAAGTATCATTATTGAGATGATAATTATGGTTTCCCAACTGCTCTCAGTTGGCTTTGCAAAAATAATATCGGTGAAAAATGATGCTATCCCTACAACTGCAAGTATTGCGGTGAAGGGGTTTATAAAAGCAAGAATTAACTGTATATACCATGCGGGGGGTTTTTCATGCGCGACTTCATTAAGCCCATACTGCTTGCGGAGTTCCTCTACTGACTCGGAGCTTAGCCCGTCTTTGCTTGTGTTTAGCAAGCTATAAACATCAGATGCTTGAGCCTGAGCAATTGTCTGCGCGCGTGCGCCAAACATTACTGCTGGTTTAGTAGCTGTCCCATTGTTAATATTTTGAAAAAATTTCCGCCTAAATATTGTAATATCTCCATAATTTAAATCCAGAGTATCACAGTTTGTGGCTTAATTAAAGCCCACGTACTATGTCAATCCACGTTCCAAGATTTTTATCAATAGTGATAAGAATATTCAGAGCAACTCCAGCTTGTTTTATACCCAGGATCTGGTCCTCGTGCTGGTCAACATGTTTACCCAGGCTTCGTTCCAGATTGTAATAAAGCCAGTTGAGCCAATTGCCCTTGACCCCGCCAAATGCAGGTATTATCTGGCTTTCATTGATCTTCCCGCCAGCTGCAACATAGGCCTTTAGGAAGCTGGTAAAGATATCCTGATACACCAGTCCAGTTGAAATGCCGCTCCAGTCAAGAGCTACCGTCATCATTTCCTGCATAGGATTTAACAGGCGTGCTGACTCCCAGTCGATAAGAACCGGCTCCTGATCCTTTGTCCAAAGCACATTCTTCTGGTCAAGGTCGCCATGACAGATGATAAGCCGCTTGCTTAGAAGTGGTATGGCATTTTGAAAATCCTGGTTCCAGTCTAAAACCTGGACAGCATGCTTTTCTAAAGTGGGGGAATAAGGAAAATCCCCTGCAACCGTTGTCTCAATCAGGTTTTTAAATATATCGGCTGGGTGGAGATCATACTGAGTGTTAACAGGTTCTTTGGGTTGAATGTCGAGCTTGTGGAGGCCTGCTACGGTGGTTCCCATTTTCTGCGCATGGGTTATGCTAACTTCATCTGGCCCAAGGGTTTTAGCATCGATCCACGGATAAATTATAAAATACTCCTCGTCTAACTCAATCACAGACTTGTTGTCAAAAGTTAGGGCGGCCGCTACCGGCACATTATTCTGGGCAAAAGTGCGTGCGATGTTCTCGGAAGTTTCCAGTTCTTTGATTTGCATGCTGCTGGTCACAATATGTGAGTTGAGTTGCTTTACTGCGTATGCACCCTGGGCGGTTTTTACATGCCACATTTTATGGAGCAGCCCGCCAGCCACTTTTTCCGGCTCCATTACGGGCTCACCTAATTGTAGTGAGCTGCAAAGTTTATATAGAATCTTCATAGTTAAATCATATTTCGGTTCCGGTTATCCTAATAAGAATCATTCCATCTGTCTAGTATTGGATTGGTCTTTTTTAGAAAGTGGGGGCTGAGTTTTGCTAGCCAATACTCTCTTAGAAAGAGGGCCAGCAGCCTCATGACGTTCTATTGCATCATGGAACTTTTGTAAACGCTCTTCAAAAGTCGTTTGCTCAGGTGGAAGCGGTGGCGGAGGAGGAAATGAAGGTGGCGTCGTCGGAGGAAGAAGAGATGCTGGTTTTACTAACTCAGGAGCTTTAGCAGCAGGTGGGGTTACGGAAGATGTTGCTGCCTCAAATGCTTGCTGTTCTTGGGTATGTATTTTTACTCCAATATCTTCTGATGCTACTCTTTTAGGAGGGAATGGTGGCGGCGGAGGAAGTGGCGGTGGTGGAGGAAGTGGTGGTGGAGGAAGTGGTGGAGGCGGAGGAAGTACCGGTGGTGCTCCTGTAATTGTTACTACTTCCGCTGTTTCCCGCGTTGTTGGCGTTGAGGTATGCATTATTACTTTAGGAGATCCTGCGTTATTCACAGCTTGAGTCTCGGTTGGTTTTACTGCTTCAGGTGCACTGGGACTTCCTGGAGGCGGTGGAGGAATTTTGTCAAGATCACTAAGAGGAGGAGGTGGAAGTGGTGGCGGCGGCGTAAGAGGTGGTGTTCTGCCATCTGTTATCGCTACAGCGGCTTGCGATACCTTCACAGGTTCCTGGGCTTCGGTTGGTGGCGCTACCTCAGGCGATGCAGCTTGCTCTGTCGGAGGCGGAGCTTTTTTAACAGGCTCAGCCGCTTTATCAGCCTCTGGCACTTGTTGCTTAGGCGTAGCAGCAATAGCTTCGGCTTGCAAAGCAACTGTTGCTAACTTACCTTGTATTGTTGTTAGAGCTTCTTGTGCTGTTTTAACCTGGGCTTCTGTGTTTTTTAAAACCTCTTCTTTTTCTGTGATGAGTTTTTGTACTTTTTCTAGCTCTTCTTTGAGTTGTGTTACTACTGCACTTGCGTTGAAATATTCTCTTTCGGCTGCTTCTTTTGCTGCTGCATTATGATTGATGTCTATTGCACGCCATTTATTTAGCATTGCTTCTTCTTCTGTAGTTGCAGGCGTAAGCTTGCCTTGTAGTGCTTTAATTTCTGATTCTATAACCTCTTTCCCCTGCTTCAAGTCTTCTTTTGCTTTTTCGTTTGCGGCTTGTGCTTCTTCTAACCTTGTTTTAGCCGGTTTTTCTGCGGCTAACAGCTCCTCTTGAGAAAGTTCTTGCGTAACTATCTGTGGGCGCGATCGACTCTCTAATCCCACTATTGGCACAGAAGTATCATGTTTTATAGAAGCTGAGATGTCAGTAATTAAATTTCCTACCTGGATAGGATCTTTTAAGAGGTTATCACCTACGGAAAATAATGTTGAATGCTCCATCGCATTTGGGGCTAAGCTTCCAAATTTTCCTAAATTTCCATAAGATATATTAGCTGTTTGTAACATAGTTACTTTATGTCCACCGGATTCTGTATAAAAATCTTTGGTTAGGGATACTCCGAATGCATCGGGTATATTAGTGCTAGCATTATTATTAATTAAAGTCTGAGTTATAGGTTTTGATAAAGCGGGACTGCTACTCTTCATACTCATATGTGCAGCAGTTTTCCCGTCAAAATCATTTTGTTGATTTATGTTAACCACTTTTTCCTTTATTTTGGTTGTAGTAATCTCATCTTTTCCAAACCTTTTCTTTTTAACTTGCGTAAGCGTCACTTCTTTTTCCTTGGTTGCAAGTGCTGTTACTGCTAATGGTGAACCTACAGCTACTGCAAATGTTAATGGGGGTAGCTTCCCACTACCAACATTTAAGTTGGGTATTTTTTCACAAAGTATGTCAAGACATGTTGTATACTGGTTTCTTGCGGCTTCCACTTTAGGGGTTTGCCTTTCACTAATTATCATTAGTTCTAACAACGATAACCTATCATAATAAACTCTATTTACTCCGATCTTATTTATATCAAGTACAGAGCCTTTGGGATGTGCGATACTTTTCATGTTGATTTCCAATGGTTCCATGCCAATGCCTGCCAGAGGTATAGTTTGATTGGGGTCGCATCCATTGTTTAAAAGCAGCTCCATTGATTTATTATCCAATTTTAGCGCAGCTAATGCGAGAGGAGTGAGGCCATTAACATTAACCTGCTTTTGTAGATCTTCTAGTTCAGGCTCATTAATAAATTTTTCTAAAAGCGCAGGCTTGTTTTGGATTATAAGGTGTAATACGTTATTGCCATTGGAATCTATTGCCTTGGATTGGATTAATGCTCTTATCTGCTCATCAGTAGCCTGACTTATGTCAATTGATGGTCGATTAGGTTGAGATTGAACTTTTTGTGCGATTTTTTTATCAAAGTCAGTAATATTATCATCTAATTCGTAAAGTGCTTCTGAGTACTTTTTTTCAAGACCTTGAATCTTTTTGGATGCATTACCATTAATGTCATTAAGTAGTTTTTTCGCAGGGCTTTGAACCTCCGCGTAAGCACCAGCAATGTCATTGTTAACCCTCATTGTATCGGCATAGCCCGCGAGAACTTTGCCAGTCTTTTTATTCTCATTCAGGGTTTTATCCTGAATGATTGGTTCCTCCCTGTCCTTCTGCACAGAGGTTATCATTGAGCTAATTTCTCTAAGATTGCGTATATGCGTAGATATTGCTGAACGATCTGACCACTGTGCATCACTGAGGCTTTTGGACATCTCTAAGTCTAAAGCTTGAACTTCAGCTTGCAAAGCTACAAGTTCTTTCGGTTTTAGTGCAAACAAAGACTTTTCTGGATTTTTGAGTGGACTTTTTACTTTGAGCTTATTTTGTTCCAACCTCTTAAAATTAAGTTGGTGTACTACATCGCTGAGAGTAGAGCGAATTTCCGCTTGACTAGTGCCCAATGCTTTAACGCTGGTTATTTGAGACGTGTGCTCAACAGCAATCTTGTTAAATTCTTTTGAAATATCGTTCTCGAGCTCTCTTCTGGCTTGAATAAGCATTTTTCTCTGTTCTTCTGGCTCCCTTGCCAAAGCCTTGAATGCGCTTGTTTCATATACTGGTGGTATGAACGGTACGATTGTATCAATACTGCCTCTTGGAGTAGCAGTTGGTGATCCCATTTCTGAATCAGAAAGTGAGTTACTGTAACTTCTACTAGGTAGATCCTGGCTTAAAGCACTTGACTCTGAATCTCTTAAGCTTGGTTCGGATTCTAAAGCGCTAGAAATACTTGGTTCTTTGTTACTACGTGGTGTTGGGTCGCCTCCTTTCTTCATATCAATCCTCAAAGTTTAAGCACTTAAGAATAGGATATGATAAAAGCATTAATAAAAGATTAATAACGAAAGGAAATTGCGATTAAACTGAGATTTCCATCTTTTTGCGTATAAACTCGAGATCTTCTGGAGTGTCGACGCCGTGGGGGGCTTTGTCTACTTGAGCAACTGATATGGTCATGCCGTTTTCCAGGGCGCGGAGTTGCTCCAGGCGCTCGCGCTTCTCCAGTGGGGTCTGCGGGAGCTTGACGAACCTGTCTAGCGCGGCTGCACGGAAGGCGTAGATGCCCACGTGATGGAAATCATCGCCGGTGCCATGGGGGGAGGCTGTGCGCGTAAAGTAGAGCGCCCGCCCATTAAAGGCAATAATTGCTTTGACTACATTGGGGTTAGTGCGTTCGCTCTCGCTTTGAATCGGTGCAGCGGCGGTTGCAATGTCTGCTCCGGATTCACGCAGGTTATGAATGATCTTGGCCACTATAGCTGGGTCGAGTGCTGGTAGATCGCCCTGGACATTGACTACTATGTCATAAAGCTTGCCGCAGGCCTTATAGGCGGCGTGCACGCAATCGGTGCCCGCAAAATGATTTCCGCCGGTGTATATAGCCTTATAACCATACTTATGAGCCAGATCTGCTAATTCCTTATCAGCACAGGCAAGGATAACATCGCCGGCATTTGCGGCTACAGCTTGTTCAGCTACCCATATCATCATGGGTTTGCCAGCAATATTTGCCTTAGCTTTGCCTGGCAGTCGGGTCGAGTCCAGTCTTACTGGTATAAAAATGCCTACGGAGCTCATTTTGGGTTACGTGTCCTGTAAAATGTCCTT
This sequence comes from Alphaproteobacteria bacterium, assembly GCA_013288625.1. Lineage (GTDB taxonomy): Bacteria > Pseudomonadota > Alphaproteobacteria > Rickettsiales > Midichloriaceae > JABDBN01. Next base: position 25,869 of record JABDBN010000004.1, read on the forward strand.
TCGAGTTGGTAATTGAATTCAGCACCAACGATGAATATTATACTGCAAAAGTAGAAATACAGCAATGAGATTATCACCCCGGCGATACTGCCATAAATCACGTTAACCTGGGGGAAATTGCTCAAATAATAGGTAAATAGCTTTGAGAACGTAATCCAGCTTATAAGCACCAGCAACGCGCCGGGAATCATCTTGAGAAAGTGCTGTTTGCGGTTAGGTAGGGTATAATAGACAAAGGTAATCAGCAGGAAGGTAAAGAGATATACCAGCATATATCTAAGATTATCAAATTCAGGAGAGAAATAGTTTGTGCCAAAATTGGGTTTGATCTTTAGAAATGTTGAAAGTATTTGCATTAAAGGCGGGATAATAATCAAAGTGAGTACAAAGCCAAGCGTTATGGTGATAGCGACGGCAAATTCCAAAATGCTGAACATCCTGCGCCAGATATAACTAGGCGGGGAAGACACGCGGTAGGCTCGATTGAGGGTGGTTCTCAGCGCCTCGAATATCGAGGATGCTGTCCAGATGGCGCTCAATATCGCCAAAGTAAGCAGGCTCTGGGGTGGAGAGGAAGTGATCTCGATAATGCGCGGCTTGAGAGAGTCGATAAAGCCAGCCCAGGAGCTCGATAATATCAGATGTACCAGGATGTCGCTTAGGCTCTTCTCTCCAAAGAATCCGACAATGGCGACAAAAAACACCAAGAAAGGAAAAATGGTCAGCATCAACAGGAACGATATATAGCCAGCATGTTCGATGCCATCGTGCTGAATAGCATCATAAACCGCCTTCCACAGGCATTTGATAAATTTAACTATTTGTACTTTCAAAACTAACACCTTGTTGTATACACATCGCCTTTACAGTATTTGCCAGCATACATGCCACAGTCATAGGCCCAACTCCGCCCGGAACCGGAGTAATAAACCCGGCAACACGGCTCACATCCTCGAAATCCACATCGCCAAAAAGTTTGCCGTTAACTCTGGTTATTCCTATATCTATAACACAGGCTCCGGATTTTACCAAGCCTGCCTTGATAATGCCTGGCTTTCCTATCGCAGAAACGATTATATCAGCCATTTTGCACTCATCTTCAATGTTAACTGATTTAGAGTGCAGTAAGGTGACGGTACAGCTTTCACGCACCAGAATGCTGGCCATTGGCCGGCCTACAATAAGCGAGCGCCCAAGAACCACTGCCTTTTTACCGCTTAAATCTTCTCCCAGAACTGACTTGATCAGCATCAGTGCGCCTTGCGGAGTAGATGGTTCCAAGCAATCCTGCCAGGAATTCAGGAGGCCGATGTTGTAGGTGGTAAAACCATCAACGTCTTTTTGGGCATCTATGGTATTGACGATCTCATGCTCGGGAAGTGCTGCTGGCAGGGGGAGTTGCACTAAAATACCATGGACATTTGCGTCCTGGTTAAGCTTATGTATGAGGTCAATTAGTTCACCTTTGGCGACAGATGCCGGCAGGAAATGGGTAAAGATATTGATGCCAATTTCCTGGGCTCGCCTGATCTTGCTGGCAACATAGATTTGGCTTGATTCATCTTCACCGGCCAGCACTACAGCAAGCCCCGGCACAAGCTGATGCTGCTCTTTAAAATGAGCTATCTGCTTTTTTAATTCCTGGCAGAGATTGTCTGCATATGCCTTGCCATCTATAAGTTTAACCATTGAACTAACTTACCCTGCTTATCAAAGCTTATGTTAGCTAACAATGGTAAGTCGTACAACAAAATATATTTCTTATATTCAAAAATTGAGTCGCTAGGCTGCATAATCGTGATCCAATGGTGCCACAAAAGCTGAGTGTAAGTAGTCGGCATCCGGTGCGTCAACAGCGTTACAATATTTTGCCACCTCAGCTTGAAAAAACTTTTCCTGGTGCTCTTTAAACGCAGTCTTTTCTTCGGGAGTAAGGTCTTTAAAAGCTTCATCTGTATAGCACTTCGGATATATGATAGCGGGCGCGTTGCCTTTAGGGTAATTAAAATACATGTCTGTTACTATCTTTGCACCGTGAATTACGTCCAAAGTCTTTAACAATGCGCCAGGGGTGCTCCACCAGGTCATACCAGTACTGGCTAGATCTACCAGACCTTTTGATATCACATGTGAAGCGCTGCCTTTATCAAAAGCATAATTAACTCCTACACCTAAGGCCTGAAGGCCTAGCATAGCACCTGCAGCTGGAAGCGTTACACCCCCTAAAAGCACCCCTCCTGCAACCATTCCAGTTGTAACAGCAGCATTAAGGTAAGTTAAATTATCAGCAGAGAGGAAATGCCCTCCAATGAAGTCCTGAGTCATTTGGTTTTGATAGATTGAGGAAACTCCCAGAACAGGATTGCTTGTAAGGACTGCTCCAGTTATACCGGCAGCTCCTGTTGCTAGAGGTTTTAAAACACTATATTCTTGCAAGCCTTTCGCCATGTCGTAACCTATCCAGCTTTTTATAAGCGAACTGATATCTTCAACTGCTTGTGGGGCTTTGCTTATTGCCAATCCAGCGTGAATTTTAAACTGAAGAGCTTGGGCTTCTGCTATGGCTTTTTCAGCATTTGCTGCTTCCTGTTCTTTAAGCCTGATTTCTTCTTCAAGCGCGCGAAGATCGGATACTGCCTTATGTGTTTCTTTCGTTGCATCAGCAACGACTTTGGTGGCTTTTGTAACTTTTACGGCAGCTTTTTTTGCCAAGTTGCTTTTCACATTTGCGTCTTCATGAGCTTCTTCGATAAGATGTTTTTTCAACGCAGCTTTGGTAATCTCCCTGTGCCTATCATGAAAAGCAAAGTCTTTTTGATTCTTGGTCATTGAAGATTTAGTTCCATGCGCATCAGGTGTTGGTTTTAATTCAGGCATTGATTCAGGTTTTAAGCTATATCGCTCGGTTTGAAATTCTGCTTTTTCAGCTGCTTTTTCAGCGTGTTTAGCTGCTGTCGTTGCGGCTTGTCCAGTTTTCTCAGCAATCTTCTGAGCGTGAAGTTCTGCCTCTTGGGCTGTTGTAAGTATTTTAATTTTTACATCTTTTTGTGGGGTTAACACGTCCAGTTTCATCTTTAACAGTTCTAGGTCTTCTTGCGTTTTTTGCAAAGTTAGCTGAGCGGCATCCAGCTTTTGCTGAGCTGAGGCATCGGCTTTTGCAGCATTGAGGCTCCCAATTGCTTGGATCAACTGCTTGCCTATAGAGTCATCTCTGCTTATGCCCTCGATAATGTAAGCATTAATGTTATCTGCGCCATATTCAAAGGCAAGCTCTGCGAGAGTTTTGCCTTCGGGATTATGATAAGAAAGTATATCCTTGATGGCGTCTTTTCCTTGATAATCTTCAGCTTTCTCCCCCTTTGCTTTGCCCATTATGGTTTTGAATAGGTCAACATTGTCTAGTTTTACGATTTGTTCCAAAGGGCTCATGCAATGGTTCATCTTGTTTGGTGAAGTCAATATTTCCATAACCAAAAGGTGACCATCACCAAGCATCTTGTAAATAACAGCATTTGTAGTGTCTATAGCCTTCTTATTTTTTTCGTCACTAAGCCCGCGTTCAATTGCGGTCATGCCGTGTGGGGTGGAGTCTCTCATAGTCAGTAATACAGTAGAAAGCATAACTTTATGAGAAGGGCTCATAACTTTTCCAGCTACTTCTAATAAATTAGTAGCTCCGACTGGGTTTGTGTCTTCAATTGCGTGGTGTAAATCTGTTTTCTTGTCTAACTCATTTACTTTTAAGTATATTTTTTCACTAAGATCCTTATCGTTTTGCAAATTGAGAAGCAGCTCATTTGAAGCTGCTTTATGACTATTAGCCAATGCGCTATAGAGTGGTGTATTGCCATGGGCGTCCTCAAGCATGTGAACGTCAGCTAATTTAGAATGGCTTTCAGCAGCGTCTAAAAGCGACTCTACCGCATTATTTGCATTATTTTTGCTAACTGCTAAATGCAACAATGAGTTGCCTTCATTATCTTTCTCAGTCAAAGCCTGTGCAACATCATCAGCGTCACTTGACTTCAGACGAGCTTCAATATTAGCTCCTGCTTCAATAAGGGATGCTATTGTTTCGAATAATTCACTTGCCATACATTAACCCTGCAAAATTTACCAACTATAGCCAGTATAGCTGCAAAGTGTTAAAAATTTATTAAGAAAATGGGAAAATATTTAGTATTAGTTGGAATGCTGACTAAACTTTATATATATCAGCAGCAAGTCGAAAAAACTAATAAGTTATATTTTTATTACGCAGGTGAGTCAGGCTTGTTGTAAGCCATTCAAAGCTCTAAAGAGGTGGAAAAAAGGATCTACTATGAAGAAGGATTGTTTTCCTTTGTTTCTCTAATCGCGGCCTGTGCGCTGGAAAGTCTAGCGACAGGCACCCGGTAAGGTGAACATGAAACATAATCCAGCCCCACCCTATGAAAAAACTCAATTGATTTAGGATGTCCGCCATGTTCGCCGCAAATGCCAAGCTTGATATCTGGGCGTGCTTTGGCTCCACGCACGCAGGCGAATTTAATCAGTTCACCTACGCCGGTTTGATCCAGAGATGTGAATGGGTCTTCATCGAAGATTTCACTCTCCTGATAGGATTTTAAGAATTTTCCAGCATCATCCCGGGAGATTCCCAGGGTAGTTTGCGTAAGATCGTTGGTGCCGAAACTAAAGAACTCAGCATGAATTGCGATTTCTTCTGCACGCAGTGCGGCGCGAGGCAACTCGATCATAGTGCCTACAGTATAATTAACTTTTTTACCGGTTTGCTTGCGTACCTGCTCAGCAACATCGGCAATGTTCCGCTTAATTATGCCGATTTCCCGAACGTCAAGTACCAATGGAATCATAATCTCAGGATGAATATTGGCATCTATTTCTACCGCAGCTTCTAAAATAGCTCTTACCTGCATATCATAAATCTCAGGATAGGTTATAGCGAGCCTACAACCTCTATGACCAAGCATAGGGTTTGACTCTGTGAGACTTTCAACCCTTTCACGAACTAAATTTGGTGCGATATCAAGGCTCTTAGCTAAGGCTTCGACATCTTTCTCGGATTTAGGCAAGAATTCATGTAGCGGGGGATCAAGCAACCGTATAGTAACCGGCAAGCCAGCCATAATTTTAAATATCTCCTTAAAATCATTGCGCTGATAGGGAAGAATTTTCGCCAATGCTTTTTCACGCTGTTCCTTGGTTTCTGCAAGAATCATCTCGCGAACCGCATGCAGCCTTTCTGGCTTAAAGAACATATGTTCCGTACGGCAAAGACCAATACCTTCAGCCCCAAAATCACGAGCAACCTTTGCATCTTGTGGAGTATCTGCATTAGCTCTCACGCCTAGGGTACGAAGCTCATCAACCCAGCTCATTAGCTCAGAAAACTCCTGTGTAACTTTCGGCGTAACCGTTGTCACTTTACCCAGGTAAATATTTCCCGTCGTGCCATCGATAGTAATTTCATCATGACTGCGCAGGACTTTGTTTCCAATCTTTATGGTTTCGGAAATCACATCTATGGTTAGTTCGCCCGCCCCAACTATGCAGGGCTTGCCCATACCTCGCGCTACTACTGCAGCATGTGAAGTCATGCCGCCGCGCGCAGTAAGTATGCCCTGCGCCACATTCATGCCCCCTATATCCTCCGGGCTGGTTTCATTGCGAACGAGTATAACATTATCTGCATTTAATCTCTCAGCTTCCGCAGAAGAAAACACTATTTTCCCGTAGGCAGCGCCTGGTGAAGCCGGTAGTCCCTTGCTAATTCTCTCATTGCGCGTATTGGGGTCAAGTGTGGGGTGTAGTAACTGTTCAATTTGTTTGGGATCAATGCTTAAAATCGCAGATTGCTTAGAGATCAGGCCTTCCTGTACCAAGTTAACAGCAATATTAATTGCAGCCTGGGCGCTACGCTTTCCATTTCTTGTCTGCAGCATCCATAGATTATTCTCTTGCACTGTAAACTCGATGTCCTGCATATCACGATAGTGTTCTTCCAGCTTGGCACGGACTTCACAGAGCTGCTTATAAACAGCTGGCATAATCTCTTCAAGTGCTGGAGTTGCTGAGCCATTTTTTTCCCGATACTTTTTGGTAATCTGAGCAGGGGTTCTTATGCCCGCTACCACGTCCTCACCCTGGGCATTTATAAGATATTCACCATAGAATGCATTTTCTCCGGTAGAAGGGTCGCGGGTAAAGCACACACCAGTCGCACTATGATCACCGAGGTTGCCAAATACCATGGCCTGAATATTGACAGCAGTGCCCCAATCTTTGGGAATGCCATTTATTTGCCGGTACTTCACTGCGCGATCATTCATCCAGGACTCAAACACAGCGCCAATTGCGCTCCACAATTGCGCAATAACAGACTGAGGAAATTCTTTACCGCATTCCAGTATGCATTTTTTATAATCAGCAACTAGCTGTTTTAGGTGTTCAGCTCCTAGTTGAGTATCTTGGGTGACGCCCGCCATGCGCTTTTGTATTGAAAGCAACGACTCAAATTTATCATGCTCAATGCCTAGCACCACATCCCCGTACATTTGAATCAAACGTCGGTAGCTATCATAAGCAAATCTAGGATTATTAGTTTTTTTCGCCAGGGTCTCTACTGTTTCATCATTGAGACCTAAGTTGAGGATAGTATCCATCATCCCCGGCATGGAGGTGCGTGCGCCTGAACGCACGGAAATTAGGAGTGGATTCGTATTTGAGCCCAGTTTTAATCCAGTAAGGTTCTCTAGCTTTTCCAATGCAGCTAGCACTTGTGATTTGATTTCATCGTTTAGCTTTCCATCGGACTTATAATAATCATTACAAGCCTCAGTCGTTATCGTGAATCCTGGAGGGACTGGCAATCCAATGGAGCACATTTCCGCAAGATTTGCTCCCTTACCCCCAAGCAGAGTTTTTAAAGAAGCGTTACCATCAGTTTCTTTCTGGCTAAAAAAATATATCCACTTATGCATATGAAGTAAGTTAATAAATTATATGGTAATTTATAGAATAACCTTTTTTTACCTATTTTCCAAGCATTGAGTGTTGACAACGGTTGCTTGCAGTCCTTTAATCTTTATAACAGGTGAGTGGTATTAATGACATCATATAAAGACTGGAGCTTACGTTTGAAGGTTTTATTCGCTGCGGTAGTGCCGTTTGTGCTTTGCGTGGTTTTGACCTTCCCAGTGATAGTTAATATGTCAGTCAAGAACATAGAGGAGCGGATAAAAGCCACCGTGGAAGAAGTCGCATCGAGTACCACCTTGCAGGTGAGTGCAGATGTGGAGTATATCAACAGCCAGGTGAGACTTTTAGCTCTGGTCATCGAGGATATAAAGCATTCAGGCAATGTATCCAGGGAAGCCATAGCGGAAATTCTCAAGGATATAGCAGAGAAAAATAAGATGGTCGCGGGAGTCTGGACCATGTGGGAGAAAAATGCTCTTGATGGCAACGATGTTGTTTATGCTAATAACCCCGGCAATGATGAAACGGGAAGGTTTGCCTCATTTTGGGTAAAAGACAATGGCAAATTAACCCTCAAGCCGTTGCAGTATTACAGCAACACAGATAAAGGTAACTTCTATCAGCTGGTAAAATCAGCAAAACATGAAATTATGATGAACCCTTATAACTCAAAAATAAGTGGTAAGGAAGCGAGCATTTCTTCTATTGTTTATCCTATCTCTAATAGCGAAGGGGATTTTTTAGGTGTAGTTGGTCTAGACATAGATATGGGGTACTTCCAGAAAATAATCGAAAACCTTAGCGAATATGGGGTAACGGCCAGCTGCATTATATCTGACGATAATAAGTATCTAGTCAATTTAGATCGCAAGATGATTGGCAGGGAAGATAGCGATGTAAAAAGTTGGAAAAATGTTAAGAAATATATTGATGGCGGTGATTCATATATAAGGGAAGAGATAGACCGTATAACCAGCCAACGTATTTTTAAAATCATATCGCCAATCAAGCTTAAGTCGTTTGATAAAAACTGGGCACTAAGCCTGAGTATGCCGCTTGATAAAATCAAGGTAGAGGTCTATGAAAAGTTCATCTTCATAATTCTGATAATTGTGGTTTGTTTAATACTAGGGGTTTCTGTTGCTATTGTTACTGCTAGAAATATTACCAATCCGATATCATCAATTACTAACGCGTTAGAGAGAATTTCATTGGGTAATTATCATGTTGAGGTACCTAACGTTGATTCAGAAGATGAGATTGGTCAAATGAGTCAGTCCGCGCGTATTTTTAGAGAAAATGCCCGCGAATTACTCGTAGCTAAGCAGGAAGCAGAAGCCTCGAATATTGCCAAGACAGAATTTTTGGCAAATATGTCTCATGAGCTCAGAACGCCGATGCATGCAATGCTAAGCTACTCGCAACTGGGTATGTCAAAACTGGCAGACGCTGATGATAAGATTTATAAGTATTTTAATAATATTAATGTCAGTGGAAGCCGCCTGCTAAATTTACTGAACAATCTCTTGGACTTATCCAAACTGGAAGCTGGCAAAATGGATTTCACCTTTTCCAATGCAGATATTCTCCGGTGTATAAATCAGGTGAAGGATGAATTATCCTCTTTGCTACATGAAAAGGGAATTGTTCTCGAAGTTAATGTGAAAACAAAAAATACCATGCTGGTTTTAGACTTTGAAAAAATCGTGCAAGTGTTTATTAATATCACTTCTAATGCGATCAAGTTTTCACCAGAAAATAGCACTGTTACCATTACGTTGTCTGACTCAAAGACTAGCTATAATGGGCATGAACAGCCCGCAGTGCTTGTCGCGATACAGGATCAGGGTATTGGCATACCTGAAGATGAACTCAAATTGATTTTTGATAAATTTACTCAAAGCAGCAAGACCAATAAAGGGAGTGGAGGCACTGGCCTAGGTCTTTCTATCGCGGTCAGTATACTCAAAGCTCATCATGGCACAATCTGGGCGGAAAATATGCAAGGTAAAGGAGCAGTTATTAAATTTTTATTGCCAGTTAGTCATAATGCAGGCGATGATGAAGTGAAAACTAAATCGGATGAAAAACATGTTACAAAAATTGAAAGTACTAGCAGTTGACGACGAAGAGCTAAACCTTGACATTATGAAAGAGTATTTTGAAGAGGCGAATTTTGAGTCAATCAATGCTCATGATGGAGTTGAGGCTTTGGAAGCCTTGAAAACGAATGATAGTATAAATGTAATTGTGCTTGATCGCATGATGCCGAATATGGATGGCATGGAATTCATCAAGCATTTCAAGGAAATGAAAAATTTCCGCGACATACCAATTATCATGCAAACCGCAGCTACCGCCAGCCACCAGGTAGCTGAAGGCATTAAAGCCGGCGTATACTATTACTTGAGCAAACCTTATACAAAAGAGGTATTTCTTGCCATAATTAGAGCCGCAAATGATGATGCTCGCAGAAAAAATCAATTAAGGGCTGAGATTAAAGAATATGGTCAAGGTATGGTAATGCTTCGGTCAGGAGATTTTAACTTTAGAACCCTCGAAGAAGCAAAGGCACTAGCGATTTTAGTTGGTAGCAGCCTTCCTGATCCAGAAACCATGATTGTTGGGCTTACCGAGCTTTTAGTAAATGCAGTAGAGCACGGCAACTTAGGTATTACCTATAAGGAGAAGGGGCAGCTTAAAATGCAAAAGTGCTGGGAAGATGAGGTGACTCGCAGGCTTAAATTACCTGATAACCAAAATAAAATTGCTACTCTTCATGTTGAGAAGAATAACTCAGAAATTTCAATTAAGATAACTGATCAGGGAACGGGTTTTGATTACTCAAATTTTCTTAACTTTGATCCTAAAAGACTGTCGGATCCTAATGGGCGCGGAATTATGATGACTATGAATTCAGGGTTTACTTCCGTAAAATACCTGGACAAAGGAAATATAGTTGAGTGCCGAATTAAGCTCCCAGAAGCTAAAACTGCTTAGAATTTAAAGCGAAGATTCAAGAAAGATAGGGTGTGCTTTAACACACCCTAGTAATGAAATTAAACTTCTTCATGTACTGCAGCAGGAGCTTGCAATGTGCTGTGAAGTTGATAAAAATCATCACCTAACATGTGATAACTTTGGCCATATACTGGATTTATTGCTGTTAACGCTGCTTCAGTATCGCCGGCTTGAGAAGAGAAAACTGCTCGCACTGAATCGACTTCAGCTTGGTTTCCAAGGGATGCCAAATGTTTATATTGATCGGTTTCAGCAAAGTTTGAAAATTGACTTTGTAAATGAAGCACCATTAGGTTGGTAAGAGGGGCTTTAACATCGTCTGAAGTTTGATCTCCCAAACCTGAAACCATTGCGACAAAGTTACTAAATTGAACTTCAGCAGGTTGATCTTTGTTGGCTTCATTAGAAGCTTTAAAGGAATCAAGTATAGCTTGAAGTTGCATTTGATTTTCTGACATAAGTACCTCTTTAAATATTATATAATTGTGTTAGTAACATAATAACTATATTAAATATTAACGTTTGAGACAACTATTAACTTAGACTTCATCATGAACTTTAGCAGGAGTCTGATGCAACGGTTCAGCATGATCATGATTATGGTTTTGTGACTCAACGATTTCTTGAACATGTTCATTGAAGAAGGAGAAGGCCTGTGAATATACAGATCCAACAGATACAAAGGCCTTATAATTAGCTTCAGTATTCCCAGAATGAGCAAACTGTAAAGTCTTTAGCGTCTCCGCATCTGCATGTTTAGTGAGTGTTCTGAATTGTTCTGTTTCTGCAAAATCGGGAAAATGTTTAGCCATATTAAAGGCATTAAGATTTGCGACTGGGAGATAATTAGCTTCATTCTCTATTTTTAGATTGGCTACCCAAGCGAGAAACCCGTTAAACTGGGCAACTCTGGGTGCTCCCATAGTGCTTTGCAAGATATCAACATATGAATACATGATATCTTTAAGTTCTGTAACCTGGTCTTTTGACATAGTGCCTCCTGCAAATATTGTGTAATTGTAATAAACTATCGGGTAACGATACGAATTATTAGCATTTTTTGCAACTATAAACATTGCGTTTAGGCTAAGCACTGTGTAAAAATGCTATGAAATAATTTCAATAACGTTTATGCAGCCAGCCAGCAAAATATTTGATCGCTCACTTTACAAACTCCATCACGCCCGCTCGCTTTCGGGAAGTAATCAGCTTATGCGTGAGATTGAAGAGAGTATTGGCGAGCGCGCTGCTATTTTTAAAAATGATTATGAGAGTGCTTTATTCTATAACTGTCCTGGCTTTGATAGCAGTAAGCTTAAGGTGAAGAACGCAGAGTGTCACAACATGCAGTCGCTTGACGAAGAGAACATTGGCAGCCTTAAGAAACAGTATGACCTGATAGTGTCAACACTTTCACTTCATTTAATTAATGATATACCGGCGGTATTGGCAGAGTATCGCAAATTATTGGCTCAGGGCGGAGTATTCTTCGCAACTATATATGGTGGGCGCACCCTAAGAGAATTGCGACAGGCGTTTGCAACCATAGACAGCAAACATTTATCGGGCACTTCCCCGAGAATATTCCCCATGATCGATATCCGGGATGCGGCAGCGCTAATTCAGCGCGCCGGTTTTAGAAATCCGGTAGCTGATACTGAGTGCATCTCACTTGAATTCGCCGATGTCTTTAAGCTCATGCATTTTGTCAAAGCTATGGGGCACTCGAACTGCCTATATATGCGCGACAAAAGATGTCCGCCTAAGCAATATTTTAATCTGGTTGATCAGGAATATAAAAATAGCTTTGCCTCAGGTGATGGGGTCAAAGCTACTTTTGAAATAATTACAATAACTGGACAGGCTTAAAGGTCGGTATTGTCTGGTATGACAATACTCGAACATAAAACAATTCCCTTGCCATTGAATTCGGATAAACAATAATCCTGAACTTTTTCACCAACCGCATCAATTCTGCCGATAGTTACATCTTTAATTTGCTCATAAGATGTAACCGGTTGTGAAGTCGCAGCAAAGCAAAGCTTAATATTAGCATCATTCAGCTTTTTAAAACAGCTTTCCACACGTTCATGTTTATCACCGTCTAACTGCCTCAGTTTATCTTTGACATTATCGTGTACATTGTCAAAACCATCACCAACTTTATCAGTAGCTTCCTTAACTTTCTTTTTGATATTTTTTACAAAACCCATGGTGTGCTCCATAATAATTTAATTATGCACTGATTATACCATATAACCTGGGGTCTGCAAAAGAATATTTATGCGAAGTACATCTCGCCGGCGTCAACTTCCCGTGTACCGGTAGGGGTTTGTACTATGAGCTTGCCTTCTGTGGATATATCCTTAAAAAGGCCGGAGATCTCCTCCTTGGGAAATTTGATAGTTATCTCTTCACCCAGACCCTTGCAATGTTGCAGCCATTGATTTCTAATCGGCGTCAACCCGCTGGCCTTCCAACTGTTGTACTGGTGTTTAAAATTATCCAGCAATTGAGCCAAGAATTCTGGCAGGTTAGGAACTGAGGTAAAATCAGCCAATGAGCAGGCGTTTAATTTCTCGAGTTCAGCAGACTTAACCAGGTTGGCACCTAGTCCAATAAATGCGACATTACCCACTTTTTCTATCAGAATGCCGCCGATTTTCTTTCCATCAATCAGAATGTCATTTACCCATTTTAGTTCGGTCTTAGAATTGGGCACATATTTAGAAATAGTATCGCGAAGTGCGACTCCAGCAACGTAGGACAACTGAGCAAAATTTGCGCTATTCCCACCTGGTGTAAGAATGATAGATATAGCAAGATTACCTTTGCCACCGATCCACGGACGCTTCTGTCGGCCATAACCTCTGACCTGATTCATCGCGCTAATCACTTCTCCATGCTTAGCATGCCCGGTGCCCATAAGTGTACGAGCATATTCCTGAGTGGAAGGCAGCTCATCAAATTGTTGGATAGTATAAGATTCAATCATATCAGACAATCCTAATAAATAACTCAACAGTACTTCTTGCTATATCAAAGAGTGATGTAGGGAAGATAAAGTAAATGAGATTAATAACAACGCCAACGGCAGCAATGCTGGTTAAAATTATTGAAAAAGGCTTATCCAGCGCTACTGCATTGCCTTCAAAATACATAATTTTAATCACGTTTAGATAGTAGTAGGCTGCAATTATACTTGCAATCACAAAAATCACGGCGGTAATATATAAGCTGTTTGCAACCAGAGCCTGCAATACGACAAACTTAGCGAAGAACCCAGCAAGCGGGGGTACACCAGCCATAGAAAACATAATTACCGCGATGGCAAAAGCCATATAAGGGTGATTTGTTGCCAGCCCATTTAATTCATAAATATTTTCAACCTCTTCGCCATCCCTTCTCAGCATTAAAATGCAGGCAAATATGGTAAGGGTCATAGTAACGTAGATCCCAAGATAGATCAGGGCGCTGCTTATACCGCTTTCTTCACCGGAAGCAAACCCAGATAAAGCAAAGCCCATATGGCCTATCGAACTGTAGGCAAGCAACCGTTTGAAATTCTTTTGAACTATGGCGCCCAGGCTACCTATCAGCATCGAAGCCAAAGCGATAAAGATCACAATTTGCTGCCATTGATTTGCTGCACCAAAGAATGGGTCAAATAAAAGGCGACCAAATAAAGTAAACGATGCTACCTTTGGGGCGGTTGCAAAAAATGATGTTACTATTGTTGGTGATCCCTGATAGACATCCGGTGTCCACATGTGAAATGGAACTGCAGAAATCTTAAAGCAGAAGGAAGTAATGATGAAGATGATGCCAAATAAAAGCGCCGGGTCAATCCGATTGTCCACCGCCTGGAAAATGCCATCGAAAGAAAGCTGCCCGGTAAAGCCATAAATTAAAGACGCTCCAAATAAGTAAAGACACGACGATAGCGAGCCTAGAATGAAATACTTCATTCCCGCTTCAGTAGATATCGAATCATCACGCTTGGATGCCGCAAGAATATAAAGCGGCAAACTCATAATTTCCATGCTTACATAAAGTGATATAAGCGAAGTGCAACCAACCATCAACATCATTCCTGCAATTGAAAGCAAAGCAAGTATCGGCACCTCAAAATCCTTTTCTTTTTGGAAAGTTGCTTTGGCGTACATCATAAGAATAATCACTATACCGCTCGCCAAAATTAAGATGCGACTAAATATTGAATAACGATCGACGCTGAGCATGGAATTAAAAATCACTTCGCGAGTAGCATTCTCTTCATGGAAAAAATTGAAGGCTTGAAAGAAAAGGATTATTAAGGCAAAAGATGCAGTGATAAAGCAAAGGAAAATCGCAGCTTTATGTTGTTGAGTTTTACAAAATGACACTGTCAAAAGCACAAACATTGAACCTAAGATCAGATAGAGCTCGGGCGAGATTAGATTCAAGTCGTTAAAAATATTTATCATATAAACTATCTACTCATTATCAATGATGATTAAACTTGAAATAACTTCATCGGGCTCACTCTGTGCAATATAAACATCTTCAACTTGTTTTACAGCCACATGAACGCTATTTAAAATGCTATTGGGATAAATACCTAAAAGTATGACCAAGGCAGTGATAGGCCAAAAAGAAATCTGTTCGATTTTATTTAAGTCTTCAATATCGTTAAGTTTGGGATTCACAATCTTGCCGTACATTATCCGTGCATATAACCAAAGCATATATGTTGCTCCAAGCACGATGCCAGTTGCGACTAGTGCACCGAGCAGCTTATTATATTTAAACACCCCAACCAAAGCCATAAATTCGCCTACAAAACCAGAAGTTGCCGGTAATCCTACGGCTGCGAGCATAAACACCATAAAATGGAAGGCATATTTCGGCATCCGGTTTGTGAGACCATTAAAAAAAGCAATTTCTTTGGTATGCATCCGATCATAAACAACTCCCACGCAAAGGAAAAGCGCTCCAGAAATCAACCCATGGCTAACCATTTGAAATATCGCGCCTTCAATACCTATGAGAGTAAATGAAAATAAACCTGCAGTGACAAAGCCCATATGGGCAATCGAAGAATAAGCTATAAGCTTCTTCATATCTTCCTGCATTAAGGCAACAAGAGAAGTATAGATTACCGCGATGATACTTAGCCACATCATGAAATTGGCAAAAAAGAGAGACGCATCAGGCAGTAACGGCAAAGAAAGTCTGAGCAACCCATATCCTCCTAGCTTCAAGAGTACGCCTGCTAGGATGACTGATCCAGCAGTAGGAGCCTGGACGTGAGCATCGGGAAGCCAGGTATGCAGCGGCCACATAGGAACTTTGACGGCAAATGAAGCGAGAAATGCCAACCATAACCACTTCTGCACTTCCAGAGAAAAGCTCGGAGCAAGCTCCCTGAGCAGGATCATATCAGTTGTACCCAATTGGTAGTAGATATAGATGATGCCGATCAGCAGAAAAACCGACCCGGCAAAGGTGTAAAGAAAGAACTTGAATGCTGCATAAACCCGATCTTTACCGCCCCATATACCAATAATAAGGTACATAGGGATGAGCACAGATTCAAAGAAGAGGTAAAACAACAGAAAATCAAGGGCGCAAAAAACTCCAAGAATCAGGGTCTCCATAATAAGGAAGAAAACCATGTACTCCCGCACCCGATGAGTAATCGAATGCCAGCTGGAAATAATGCAAATAGGCATGAGAAAAGTGGTGAGAAGGATGAAAAGGATAGAAAGCCCGTCTACCCCTAAGTAATAGTAAATATTATAGCCGTCAATCCACTCGCTGCGCTCAGCAAATTGAATACCTGATACCGCTTCGTCAAAGTTATGCCATAGCGCAAGTGAAAGTATGAAAGTGATAATAGTAGTAATCAGTGCAATAATTCTTGATCGGCTTTCTATAACCGCAAGTTTTTTATAAGGAAGAGTAAGTATGAGTAATGCTCCCATCAGGGGCAAAAAGATTAAATATGACAAAATGGGAAAATTCATTACCTTACCTTATATTATTTCATCAATAACAACGCCCAGCTCAAAATGCACAGCAATCCAAATAGCATTACAAATGCATAATGATATATAAATCCGCTTTGCACAATACTGACAGCGCGCGCCATAAGAGCTGATAAAGATGCCATCCCGTTAGGCATACCATCAATAAATACCATATCGGCTTTGCGCCAGCAAAACCTACCCAACCGCTTGGAAAATCTTACCAATATCAGGTCATAAAACTCATCAAAATACCATTTATTAAGTAGAATATTATATAATTTTTGAGTCTTGCTATATACAAACTGTGGCAAAGTTGGCTTAAACATGTACATCGTGTATGCGATTAAAATGCCACTCAGCCCGGCAATCAATGGTGAAAGTGTAACCCACTCAGGTACATGGTGTATAGCATCAAGTGCATTATGTTGGGATAAAGTATGTAACACGCCACTCCAGAACGGGGATTCATATTCAACCATACCAAAGTAATGATAGCCGATATAACCTGAGATAATTGAACCCGCTGCGAGTAAAAACAGAGGAATGGTCATGTTCAGTGGGGACTCATGCACATGATCCATAACTTCCTGAGAAGCTCTCGGGTTGCCATGAAACGTAAGAATTATTAGTCTCCAGGAATAAAAAGCGGTAAAGAGTGCTGCACATAATCCCATCCAGTATGCGACATGCCCGCACAAAGTATCAGATGCATAGGCAGCCTCAAGGATTATATCTTTAGAAAAATAACCAGCAAAGGGATAAATCCCAGCAAGAGCAAGCGACCCTATCCACATTACGCCATAGGTAAAGGGTATTTTTTTCCATAAACCCCCCATCTTGCGAATATCCTGTTCATCGCTCAGTGCATGGATCACACTACCTGCACCCAAGAAAAGCAGGGCTTTGAAGAAAGCGTGTGTGGTCAAATGAAATATGCCAGCAGAATACGCCGATACACCGCAGGCAAAAAACATATAGCCCAGCTGGCTACATGTTGAATAGGCTATGATGCGCTTAATGTCATTTTGTACCAGCGCAATACTGGCGGCAAATAGTGCCGTTACTGCACCAACCAGAGTCACTACTCCAAGTGCTACTTCAGAATATTCAAATAAATGCGAGCACCGGGCAACCATAAACACTCCTGCGGTCACCATAGTAGCCGCATGGATGAGAGCAGAAACCGGAGTCGGGCCTTCCATAGCATCCGGCAACCAGGTGTGTAAACCGATCTGCGCGGATTTACCCATAGCGCCCATAAATAAAAGCAGGCAAATCATAGTAATCACATTGACCTCTGTGCCAAAAAACGGAACGAATTGATCTTTATATGTGGCCACACTTTCAAACACGGTTTCGTATTCAATTGAACCGAAGGTCCAGTATAGAAGAAAGATGCCGAGAGCAAAGCCGAAGTCGCCAACGCGGTTAACCAGAAAAGCCTTAATAGCGGCAGCGTTAGCGGTTGGCTTTTTAAACCAAAAGCCAATGAGCAGATAAGAGCAAAGCCCCACGCCTTCCCAACCAAAGAAAAGCTGGGCAAAGTTATCTGCGCTCACCAGCATAAGCATACAGAAGGTAAACAGGGAAAGATAAGACATAAAGCGAGGTTTAAACTCATCATGCCCCATATAGCCCACAGAATAAACATGAACCAGCGCTGAAACCGTGGTTACTACTAGGAACATCACAGCGGTCAGGGAGTCGACAAATATCGTCCAGTTAGCAACAAAGGTCCCAGTGGAAAACCAGTTGAGCAACTTGATATGTATTGATTGCGAGTGGAATATGACCTGGTGAAATATATAGTACGAAAAGAGCGCAGATAAGCACACCAAAGTGCAGGTTATCACCTGGGCCGGCCTGTCGCCTATAAATCTAGTAGTAAGGCCAACGATTGCAGCGGCAACCAGCGGCATAAAAACCAAAAGCAGGGCGATGTTATCTAAAGACTGCAACATGTGTTTTTACCCCTTCAATTTGTTTATTTCAGAGATATCAATGGTCTTACTATTGCGGTAGTAGACTACCAGTATGGCAAGGCCGATAGCAGCTTCTGCTGCAGCCACCGTCAGTATGGCGATAGTGAAAATCTGACCGCCGAGATCTTTGAGATGAATTGAGAATGAAACAAAGTTGAGGTTGACGGCAAGAAGCATAAGTTCAATCGACATCAGAATTGTGATCACGCTTTTGCGGTTGATAAACAGCCCACAGGCTCCAATGGTGAAAAGCAAAGTGCCCAGCACCAGAAAATGAAATAAAGAAATGTTCCCTACTAACATCATACTTTAACTCCGCTGCCACTGTTGACTTTGACTAATTCTATAGTTTCTTTTGGATCCCGCATTACTTGCTTGTAGATACTTTGGCGCCTCGCATCTTTACCATGAGTTAATGTGAGGACAATGGCTCCGATCATAGCAATTAATAATAAAACACCTGAAGCCTGGAATACGTAAAAATAATCTGTATAAAGTACATGGCCAATCGCGGTGGTATTGGTGATGTGAACTGAGTTATTGGCAGTAGGTATTTCCGACATGCCCTCCATTGAATTGTTCATAGCGATAAGAATTTCAACGAAGATGAGCAGGGCTAAGCCCAACCCGATAGGCAAATATCTTAAGAAGCCTTGTTTTAATTCTGCGATATTGATGTTGAGCATCATGACGACAAAAAGGAAAAGCACGGCTACAGCACCAACGTAAACGATCACCAGGATCATGGCTATGAATTCTGCACCGATCATGATGAAGAGTGCGGCTGCGTTGAAGAATGCGAAAATTAGAAACAATACGGAATGTACAGGATTGCGCAGGGTTATAACCATTGCGCCTGATAATGTCAGCAATGCTCCAAACAGATAAAATATTAACTCAGTCATTAAACCATTTTTATAATGCTAAATCATTTTAAATTAGTAATGCGCAAAGCGCTTACTGGCAAGAGTTTTCTTAAGTTGCCCGCGTAAAAAAACAAAACTGAAGCGGATTGACAATAATGCTTGGGTACTTGCTTTTTCATAAGAGTAGTATATGTTTATAAAATTCTAAATACGGAAGGGTGGCCGAGTGGTCTAAGGCGCACGCCTGGAAAGTGTGTATACCGCAAGGTATCGAGAGTTCGAATCTCTTCTCTTCCGCCATCCGTCTTCGCTAATTTTGCCAAAGGCAAAATTTAGCTACGACGTGATTTATCAAGGCGTAGCGTGCGGAACGGATGCCGCGCCGTAGCTTTAGCGTAGGCGGGCTGACACCAGTTTATACACTCAGTATATTATTTTATTAAAGATTTCGTAAGCGTTAAGATACTGGGTCCCCACGGAGCAAAGCTCTTAGTGATGACGGAGATTTGGCGCTATTTGAATTATAAATGGTGAACGGTGGACAAAGTTCTCGATTCTGAGTTTGTAAATGTAGCAGATATAAATCAAATGTGCAAAGGGTTTCTTATTAAATATGTACTATCAAAACTCAAATTTTATGTAATAGTGAGTTGAGAAGCTTTCGACAACCATAATATGGGGTAAATATGTTGTTTGTTGTTCTCGGAATAGTATTGATCGCGTTTGGGGTTATTTATCAGGTAAAGCCGGATCTGTTCAAACGCTGGTTTTGGAAAAGAACCAGTATTGCGCAAAGGTTGCTCAGCCCCGAGGCTTATATCAAATACATGAAAGGTCTTGGCTGGTTCTATATTGTTGCTGGCATTGTCCTTTGTGTAGTTGGATTTGCCCATTCTTAAAGAGTTGCTTATACATGTTCATGCTCACACCGCCTCTTTGACCCGGTATGTGATAGTGCCTTTGTTGAGGAAGTAACTGATGCAGATAAGTGAAGGGATAGAGAGCAGTGTAGATATGATGAAGAACTGTTCCCAGCCTAGGTAGTTGGCAACCAATCCTGATGAAGAAGACATCAAAGTTCTGCTTAAGCCTGAGATGGAAATGAGTATCGCATAATGGGTAGCAGTAAATCGGTTTTGGCATAGGCTGCTCATATAGCAGATGAGCACAACATTACAGATACCTGAACAGAAGCTTTCAAGAAAGGCAATCGGTACCAGAAATTCAGGAACATTGCCGGTGTTGGCAAGGATGATAAATAGCAGGTTAGTGGCAGCGGCAAGAATTTCCGCACCGAATAGCACCTTGATGATATTGTACCTGTCGAACAAATAGGCGCCAACAAAGGTGCCGCAGATGGAAGCAAATATAGCAGTGGTATTGCTCAGAGTTGCTATCTCGGTTTTAGAAAAACCAATCTCCCGAAGAAACGGGATAAGCATAGCTTCAAGATACCCATCGCTCATTTTATAAAATGCGATGAGCAAAATAATCATATAAAAATCCGGCAGTTTAATGAATGACTTGAAGGGTTGCACGAAGTGTTCTTTATACCAGATTTTGAAAGTGAAGGCTTTAGGAGAAGAAGCAAATACTCTGGTCTCCTCAGAAAAGTAAACCACAGCAATGCAGGGAAAGATAAAAGCTGCGAGAATAATAAATACCCAGTTCCAGCTAACAAATGCCGAAAGATATAATCCGAATGCAGCTGAGGTGATAAGTCCAATTCGCCAGCCGAGCATGACAAAGGAATTTCCCTGGCTGCTTACGGCTTTTTTAAACAGTTCTATGCGGTAGGCATCCATCGCGATATCATAGGTGGCTGCAACAAATGCAGTGACAAAAACCATGCAGAAAAAAAGCGGTAGATTAAGGCTTGGGTCAATCAAGCCCAAAGATGCAATAAGTATGACTAGTAATATCTGCATGGACATAATCCAACTTTTCCTTTGCCCAAAGTGCGCAGGGAAAAAGTTAAGCTTAAGACTATCAACACCTGGGGCCCAGATGTATTTGAGCGAATAGGGCATCATTCTTAAGGTTAGGAATCCAATAGTCACGAGCTCAATTTTCATGTCAGTTAGGTAAGCAGTCATGGTCGAGCCCAGCAGAGCATAAATCAGTCCGCTGTTTATTCCAAGAACTAAAGCTGTGAGCAAGTTACGTTTCATTCCACCTTCTGATATATTCCCAGTAAATGCTTTGAGTATATTGCTATTTTACCCTTAAAAATTCCAAAAGTCGAGGAAACTCCACGCAACAGTCTAACTTGTATTAGGCCCGGACTGGCAAAATTCACTTTGCAAAATGAAGTTTATTCGTTGTAATATAACGCAACATAATAATTTACTGAGGTTTATATGGCAGTTGCAGGCAAAGTAAAAAAAGAGAATCTACCATCATGGGATCTTACAGATTTCTATGCGAGCATTAAAGACCCGGCTGTTAAAAAAGATATGGAAAAAGCTCTTAGTAAAGCCTTAGCTTTCGAGAAGGCATATAAAGGTAAAGTGGAAAAACTGACTGCTGCGGCTTTACTAAAGGCGATCAAAGAGTATGAAGCAATCAGCGACCTCATTGGCAAGCTGGCAAGCTATGCTTTCTTGAACTACGCTACAGAAGTGTCTAACCCGGAAAAACAGGCCTTCTATCAGAATGTTGAAGAAAAGATAAATGACGTTTCAGCAAAGCTAATTTTCTTCTCATTAGAGCTCAATCGACTTGATGAAAAAAAGCTCAGCGGTCTTTTTAAGCAAAAGGATCTCGCATTTTACACGCCTTATATCAGGGATGTAAGAGCCTGGAAGAAGTATCAACTAAGCGATAAAGAAGAAGAGGTAATCCATGAAAAGGATTTAACCGGACGGTCTGCCTGGGTAAAATTCTTTGATCAGCTGGAAGCTAAGATGCGTTTTAAATTAAAAGGCAAAGAGCTTACCCTAGCTGAAATCATGGAACAATATGTTTCTCATAACAGCACGGTAAGGCGCGATGCCGCCAAAGCGATTTCTCAAGGTTTAAACACCCACTTAGATACCTTTACGTTTATCACCAATATTCTGGCTAAGGATAAAGATATCGAAGATAAGAGAAGGGGTTTTAAAGAGCCTATTTCTTCGCGCAATGTTGCAAACTATGTCGAAGATGAAGTGATCGAAACTCTAATTAAAACCGTTAAGGCTAATTACAAAAAACTCTCTCATCGTTATTACAAAATAAAAGCTAAATGGATGGGTAAAAAGGTTTTGAATTATTGGGATAGAAATGCGCCTTTAGCTGAAGTTGACCGCAAGATCCCATGGGAAGAAGCCGTGGATATAGTGATGAAGGCCTATCATGATTTTTCTCCGGCTATGGCTAAAATAGCCCGCCTATTTATTGACAAGAAATGGGTTGATGTTCCAGCACAGCCCGGCAAAATGTTTGGGGCATTCTCCCATGGCACTGTTCCATCAATGCACCCTTACGTACTGCTCAATTATAAACATAAAGTGCGCGATGTGATGACACTTGCTCATGAGCTTGGCCACGGTGTTCATCAGTACCTTGCCCGCAAGCAAGGCGCCTTAATCGCCGGCACGCCGCTAACTATTGCTGAAACCGCCTCAGTGTTTGGAGAGCAGCTTACCTTCCGAGCTCTGTTGAAGAGGGAAAAAGGAGCTAAAGCCCGAAAAGCACTTATAGCGTCTAAAGTGGAAGACATGCTTAATACAGTGGTGCGTCAGATTGCTTTTTGTGAATTTGAACGTGAGGTGCACTCAGCACGCAAGCAAGGCGAGTTAAGTTCAGATCAAATTAACCAGATCTGGATGAAGGTGCAGAGTGAATCGCTAGGTGAGGCGATAAAGCTGGATAAGGATTATGCCCCCTACTGGACCTATATTTCACACTTTATCCATTCGCCTTTTTATGTTTACGCCTATGCATTTGGGGATTGTTTCGTCAATTCTTTATATGCGGTTTATGAAAGCGGCAAGGTGAAGAATTTTGAGGAAAAGTATTTAGAAGCTCTCGCCTCCGGAGGCAGGTTGCGCTACGATGAATTCCTTAAGCCATTTGGCCTAAACCCAAAAGATCGCAAGTTCTGGCAGTTCGGTCTGGATAAAATCGCTTCTCTAATTGATGAACTCGAAGACTAATTCTTTTGGTTACTTTCAGATCGGGGGTGGAAATTGAGGTAGGATTTAATTAAACCTTCAGCATCGATCTTTGTGTATTTCTGGGTGGTAGAAATGCTCTGGTGACCTAACAGTTCCCCAATGGTGCGTAAATCTCCCCCGCTTCCCAGTAAATGTGTAGCGAAGCTGTGGCGAAAAGCATGGGGACTGGCATACTCAGGCAGATTGAGAAATTTGCGCAAATCCTGCAGGCGCTTGCGGTAGGTTGATGAATTCAGAGGCTTTCCCGACTTGCCCCGAAATAACAGCCCTGTGTTTATATCGTGCGGACACGCCTTCTTATATTGTTTTATAGCTTGCAAAGTGATAGGTAAAACAGGGATAACCCGTTCCTTATTCCCTTTCCCCTTTATGATTAAAGACATGTTTGACGCAGTTGGGAAATCCTTAGCCTTTAAAGATAGAGCCTCGCTTATCCTTAACCCTGACCCATAAAGGAGAAGAAGTACAGCATAGTCGCGCAACCCAGTCCAGTCAGGGAACATTGCCATCACTGAGCTGGTAGCTAAAAGCGAGGCATCAATACTCAGAGCTTTGGGCAAAGGTTTATGTTTGTCGACGATGCGGATGCTAAAAACCGATTGATTCACCAACTCTTCGTTCTTGATAAGATAGCGAAAAAAACTGCGCAATACAGATACAGCACGGGCATTCGAGCTGGTTTTATGCTCTGAATTCTTGCGCCCTGCCAGCCAACTTCTGAAGTCACTGAGAGTGAGTTTCTCCAATGTAGCTACAGTAATGGTCTCTTCAAAGTGTTTGGTGACGAACTGCAAAAAATAATAGATATCAGTAAGGTAGGCTTTTAATGTGTGCTTTGAATAGCCTCGATTTTTTGCCAGATAATCCAGCCAGCTATGAATCAAACTCTCTACTTTTCTATCTACTCGGGACATGTACCCTTCGCCTTTCAAAAATTGTGTGCGGCATGTATAGAGACTCGCCGTGGTCCGCTTCTACGAGAGGCGTGGCGAGTACTTGAATACTATTATAACTATTTGAATGAAATAGTCACTACCTACTTATACCCAATGTGAATGGCAACGACGCCGAAGGTGAGTTTATGGAATTCGGTAAAGTTAAAACCGGCTTGCTTTATCATGTGTTCAAACCGTGTGGCTTTAGGAAAGCGGCGGATACTTTCAACCAGGTATCTGTAGGCATCTTCATCATTAGCAATCATTTTGCCGATTTTGGGGATAGCATTAAACGAATACCAATCATAGAGTTTGCGAACAACGGCATTATTAACATTGGAAAATTCGAGGCAAACAAATTTGCCACCTGGTTTTAATACACGATAGGCTTCTTTAAGCGCTTTATCGATATGGGTTACATTCCTTATGCCAAATGAGATAGTGTAGTAGTCAAACTGGTGGTCTTTAAAAGGCAGAGTTTCAGCATTGGCATGTACCCATTTGATACCCTTTGGATAGCGTTTCTTGCCACTGGCCAGCATTGCTTTATTTAAATCAGCAACGGTTGCACTCTTACCACCCGCCTTTAAGAACATATGCGCTACGTCTCCCGTCCCGCCTGCGACATCTAAAAGTGTCTGATCGGCGCAGGGAGTAATCTCTTTAAGCAGTTCGCGCTTCCACAAGCGATGCATACCAAAGCTCATCAGATCATTCATAAGATCATATTTATGGGCGACACTTGAGAAAACGCCCTGAACTAAAGATTGCTTTTGCTCTTCAGCAACTTGTTTAAAACCAAAATCAGCTTTCCTGCTCATAACTTACTTCACCAAATTATTATAGATGGCGTTACGCGCCAGTTCATCTGCCATCTCATTATATTTATCTCCGGCATGGCCTCGCACCCAATGCCACTCAATTGAGAATCTATGCACTAGTGAGTTAAGTTCCTGCCAGAGGTCAATGTTCTTAATTTTCCCATTTTTCCAGTCTGTACGCAGCCATTTAGGCATCCAAAGAGTAATTCCGTTTTTGACATATTGACTATCAGTGTAAATTTTCAAAGGCACTTCGCGCTTTATGGACTTTATACCTTCAATGGCAGCTTTAAGCTCCATGCGGTTATTTGTCGTCACTTCTTCGTAGCCGGATAACTTTTTTTCAATACCATCCCAAATCAGTACTGCTCCCCAGCCCCCAGGGCCAGGATTGCCGCTACAGGCTCCATCTGTATAGATTTCTAAATGCTTAATTATATTCATCGCTTTCCTAATAGGTAAATAAGCATATAATAGGGGCAAACTTATATTAAATACAACCGGAGTTTATGCAAAATCAATCTTTGCCAAAAATTGCTGTACCCAAATCTGTGAAAGTTGATGTTGAGGCAGGTAAATCATATTACTGGTGCGCGTGCGGGCTAAGCCAGAGTCAACCCTTTTGTGATGGATCCCATGTCGGCACAGAGTTTTCTCCACTGCTTTATCAGGCTACCGAAAGCAAAACCGTTGGTTTTTGCGGCTGCAAGCAGAGTAAAAACTCACCTGTTTGCGACGGGGCCCACAAAACTATATTAATATAAAATGGTGGCATATTAAGATAGCCTTTGATCTATTTGATTTTTTGGCTTAACTTCAGAAGTATATAAGGAATTTTATATCGACATGATAAGACCATCTACTCTGCTATTTTTTGCGCTTTCGCTTGTACCTGCTCAGGCATTCTCTCAGGATACTATTTCTAACTTCTTTAATGGGAAGAAGGATTCGGACTACAATGCCCTTTTTAAAGATGTGATTGAGAAAGTGAAGAAGGATTATGTTGACGAAGTTACTGATCAGAAGCTGATAGAATCAGCCCTTGAAGGCATGCTATCCTCTTTGGATCCTCATTCTTCTTATCTATCAGAAAAAGAATATGCGGAGATGCGCAATACTACTAAGGGTGAGTTTGGTGGCATAGGTATTGAAGTCACTATGGAGCGAGGCTTTATTAAAGTTGTTTCTCCATATGAAGATGGTCCGGCATATAAGGCAGGTATTAAAACCGGTGACTATATAACCATGGTAGATGGGCAAATGGTGAAGGGATTGTCCTTAGGGCAATCAGTAGAAAAGTTAAGAGGGAAACCGAAAACTAAAGTTAAGATCTCTATATATCGTGAATCTACCGGGGAATCACTGGAAATAATGTTGATAAGAGATTTGATTAAGATTGTTCCGGTTAAATCCAAAATTGTAGGCGGAGAAGTGTTCTGGTTACGATTGAACAGCTTTAGTGAAAATGCCGCCAGCTTGCTTAAGAAAGAGTATTATAAACTGCTTGAACAGGCCAATGAGGAAAAAATTGAAATCAAAGGGGTAATCCTTGATCTTCGCGGCAACCCTGGTGGGCTTCTTGAGCAGTCAAAAGAAGTGACCGAGCTGTTTTTGGAAGAAGGCATTATTGTTTCTACAAAGGGCAGAATTCCTGAATCCAACCGAGTGTTTAGAGCAAAAGGCTACGATATCACCGAAGGGTTGCCGATGGTCGTACTCATAAATGCAGGTTCAGCTTCAGCATCGGAGATCGTAGCGGGTGCGCTTCAAGATAATAAACGCGCTCTGATAGCCGGGGTTAAATCATTTGGTAAGGGCTCAGTACAATCAGTCATGCCTTTGATGCCATCGGGTAGCGCAATCAAGCTAACTACCTCGCGATACTACACTCCTTCCGGCCGTTCGATTCAGGCGCAAGGAATTGAACCGGATGTAATTGTAGAAGAAGCAGTAGTCACGCCAGTAAAGGCAAATGAGATAGGCTCTGAGTCTTCTCTGATTGGGCATCTGCAAAGCGAAGAGGAGAAGAAAAAAGCAAGCATGCCTCAGCCTGAAATCAAAGATAACGGCAAGGTGAAACCTGTGAAAAAACCGATCCCACCATCTCTAAGTGGGGCGAATAAAGAAGCGCAGGACTTCCAGCTGATGAGAGCTATCGACTTAGTGAAGGGGATGGCACTATACTCTGAGCGCCTCTCCCACTAAAGACCTCTCCATAAGGGTCCTTTTGAGCGCTTATTTGCACAATGCGGTTCTCAAGTCCTCATGTACATAGTGGTACACTGCGGCTTTCCGATCCTATCGCACAAATAATCATCTCAAAAATCCTCCTTATGCAGAGGTCTTTAACCAACTCTCTTTTTTATTGCTACGTCGTCGCGCGTCGCCTCACCTATAAAGGATAGGCATCGGCTAGCGCTCCTAGTATCAATTAAAAAATAGACTTGGTTACTCTTCGCCTTTCAAAAATTGGGTGTGTCATGCTTCGGACTCGCCAACCTACGCTCTTTTCGAGCTTCGGTTCGGCAAGCATTTCGTTACGTATGATGGGTAAATGTTCAGACTGGGCTGCCGCGCTACGCTCGCAGTGACGGAGATTAGGCGCATTTTAGAGTATACAACTAACAGTACTCCGTCGCTTCGGGTTTAGTTAAAACTCTAGATCAGCAGGAACCCGATGATAGAGCTCATCAAATGTTTTGTTATATAGAGCCATATTGTATTCGTTGCATATGTTCGTAAATAAGCTCTGATTATAAGCCTCATTATTGCAAACCAATGCAACTGGGTATTGATGTTCTCCGTTATCTTCAATCATTAGGCTAGGGTTAGCTCTGTAAAGTTCATAAACAACATCATAGGCATTATTCTGCGTTGCTAAATGCACGAGGTTGTCGCCATTATCGTTTCTGAAATTGAAATCTCCACCCGCTAACAATATCATACGGACGGCCTCCAAATCGTTCGCTAATACTGCTTTAGTTAGCGGAATCGCAGTTCCATCGATCTCTGGTAAATTTATATTTTGAGTGCGTGCAATCATCTCTTTAAGGATGGCATACTTCTCCTGAGACGCAGGCAGGCCGGCTGCTAGCCCCAGTGCAGAGATGTTAGCTTTGTTTTGGGCATCAACATTAATACCATTGTTAAGAAACTCCTTAGCTAAATCAAATTTATGTGCAAGCAAAGCTACATGTAATTTGGTTTCTCCAAGTTCATTCACTTTTTGAAGATCAGCGCTATTTGTATATAAAAAGGTCTCTTTACTAGAAAGGGGGTGAATGTTTGAGAATGGGGCAAACCATTGGAAATAACTAAGTAGAGTAATAATTGATGTAGGTATCGAAGTATAGGGCGCAATTGCTACTTCCCAGACCAGAGGGAAATTGGCAAAGAAATCGGTTCTGGAGTAATCCATCCATTGGAACATAACCCCCTGATCTTTCACATTAACTTCATCAATTTTAATATAGTCGAAGTATGTGCCATTAAAGCCTAAGGCTCTAAAAATTTCATTTCCATAGTCATAGCAATTTTTGCCTAAGTACTCAGGTGATCTAATTGTGTGCGGAAGATAGAATGCGAATTTGGTATAATTCTCCCGGGTTTTAATATCGTCGCTCTTAATTTTATCAAAGTATGTTCTTGCCTGGGCTTCCGTTATATCAAATTCCACGCTTAGCGAACCTTTGTCGGCTTTAGGATAAAGCTCCCCGGGCTTAAGCTTTTGAAAACCCTTGAAATAGCGGATATTGTAATAGTCATCAGTTCGTATATAGAACCTGCCAGATACTGCGCCTTTAGGGATAACAGCTCCACCAAAATGCCGATACTCACCTGGTTCATTATCTGTCAGCTTAGCTACTCCAGTGAAACCATGAAATTCCGCAACTTTAAAAGCATGGCGGTGAGTGTACATGGTATAATCATCAAATAGCTTTTGCCTGACTTCGTGCAGTTTTACATCTCTAAAGATGATCAGTGCACTAGCCTCATCATCAAGGCGGATTGAAACATCATCCCCAATTTTTGCTATGGGTGGAGTGCCCTGAAAAAGCGTCTTCATAAAGTCTGTGAGTGCGGGAATCTTAGTAACAGCCTTTAAGTTCTCGATAGTGATATATTTTTTTACCGAGAAGTGATCGTTTTGGAGTGTGGCTTTGAGTTCCGGCGCGAGCTCCTGAATAGTTTGAAAAACCTCATCAAGGCTGCGTGTATTCATTGTATCAAAGGTTTTAAGAGTATATGCCATGTTTAACCAACCAATAGAATTGTAAAATATAAGCATGGGTTAGTTGAGCATTGCTTAGCAATAACTTTAAAAGAGCATCGTTTATTTATACTCTTCGCCACCCTACGCCTTCGGCTACGGGTGGCTTACGCCAGTTTATTCGCTCACTTTAAGATTTTAATTTATTAAAGCCAGGCTAACCGTAGCCGATTAGGCGAAGGAGTGTCGCCCAAAGCTTTGGCGCAGGGGGACAGGTATAAAAAAGCCCCCCACCACAAAGTGATCAGGGGGCTTACTATCTGGCAAAGAACCAGACGACTCTAAGCGACTATGTCGCCCATCAAAATTGACTCAAGGTTCATAATGGTTTCTTTGACACGCAGCTTCTGCTTCTTTAAGGATTGCACCTTGAATTGGTCTACAACCTTGGAACTCATCAATTCAGAGATCTGGCTGTCTATTGCCTGATGCTCAGAACGCAAGTGGTCTAATTCTTTGCGATATTTAATTTCATTAACCATAAGAAGCCTCCAAAAAATTTCAGGTTAGGCATTAATATATATTTACTTATAATAGCACATTCTTACACCGTCCTGTTAAACAAATTATTAACAAATGGTTAATTTTTTTATTGACTTCGCACTCAGTTTAGGTAAGTGAGGAAAACAATAACTTTGTAAGAATAGCTCCATATTTCTTATCTATAATATAATAATAACACCTAAAACGCTGCATTGCAACAAAATTAAGCACGAAAATCTGTGCATTTCAAAAGATTTGCTGATTAGTAACAAAGTCTGAACCAAAAGGCCATTATGACTGGTTTTTCAGGCTTGCCAGGTAGATTTGCACATTTTTATTATGCTCAACCAGTGAAGTCGCAAAGCGATGCCTGCCGGTGCCATCAGCAACGAAATAAAGGTATGTAGTTGAAGCCGGGCTAAGCACGGCTTGAATAGCCGCTTTCCCAGGGTTAGCAATCGGCCCCGGAGGAAGCCCGCGGTTTGTGTAGGTATTATAGGGTGAATCATAGGACAAGTCCTGCTTAGTCAGGCTATGCCTAAAATCGGTTTTGCCCGCATAAATAGCATAGATTACAGTGGGATCCGCCTGTAAAGGCATGCGCAATTTCATGCGATTAAGGTATACTGATGCTACTATGGGCCTTTCTTCGGCAACTCTGGCTTCTTTTTCAACGATAGAAGCTAAAGTGAGGGTTTCTGCGGGGTTCGCAATTTGATTGCTGCTAAGGTAAGAGGTCATTTCTTTATGCATCTTATCGAGTATAGACTGTCTGGAATCGCCCCAGTAATAGAAGTAGGTAGCCGGCATAAGGTACCCCTCGGGGTAGTGCGTGGTTATTTCACCATTAAGCCCTTCTAATCCCGCAATATACTTAGTGATTTGAAATGATGTATACCCTTCCGGGATAATTGCTTTCCGAACTACCCGGTCACCTTTAAACAATTTGTGGAGCGCGTCTGCAGGTGTAGAACCTTGAGAAAACTCATACTCGCCAGGGATAATGAAATGCCTTAAGTAATTGCTATTATAGTATAATACCGCAGTAAACGAGTATTTATCGGGGATAACTCTGCTTGACTCAAGGATCGCCGAGATTTCTTTAAGCCCTTGGCCTTTTTCAATGACTACACGGCTAGGGGAGGGCAGGTAATAATGATTCACAGTATAGATAATATAGCCCAAGCCCGCGCAAATCATGAAAATAAAAACGATAGCTAAAGTCACAAATGTTTTAAGCAATGCATTCATAAGCAACCCATTAAGGTTTATTCCTTAGCTTAAACTTTATTTGCTAGATACTCAAAGAATTTTACTTTGAGTATATATATTAGTTAGCTGCTGCAGTTCTATCTACAAATTCAATGATAGCCATCGGTGCAGCGTCTCCCTTTCTAAAACCATTGCGGAGTACACGAGTATATCCACCATTACGGTCTTTGCAATTCTCAGCAATTTCACCAAAAAGTTTGCTAACTTCAGGGCAATCGCCACGCAGGAAGCTCACAGCTTGCCTACGTGCAGCGAGATCTCCTTTCTTCCCGAGGGTAATCATTTTTTCAATGACAGGCCTTAAATCCTTAGCTTTAGGCAAGGTAGTCCTGATTTGACCGCTACGGATTATAGCTTTCACTAGATTTAAAAAGAGCGCCTTGCGATGCTTGCTGCTTCTGCTAAACTTACGGCCTTTATTACCATGATTCATAATTTTACCTTAATTTCTAATATACTAACCTAACTGTTCTTCATATTTCTTAACGATTTCCTCAATGTTCTCCGGAGGCCAACCTGGCACTTCCATTCCAAATTTAAGGTTCATCGAAGTAAGGAGTTCTTTGATTTCATTAAGCGACTTGCGGCCAAAATTCGGAGTTTTTAACATCTCAGATTCCGACTTAATCACTAAATCACCAATATATACAATGTTGTCATTCTTAAGACAATTTTGCGACCGCACAGAAAGCTCCAGATCATCAACTTTGCGAAGCAAGTTGATGTCGAATGGCAATGCGTCCTCAGCGTCCTCAGCAGAATCCTCTTTATCATCGAAGCCGATGAAAAGCTGCAATTGTTCTTGCATTACTTTAGCAGCAAGCCCTAATGCAAGCTCAGGAGACAAAGACCCATTGGTTTCTATGGTCAAATAAAGTTTATCATACTCGGTTTCAGAGCCCACGCGGCTGTTCTCCACTTTAAAAGTAGTTCTTTTAACCGGTGAGTAGATGGAGTCCATAGGAATTACGCCGAGTGGCATATCAGCACTTCGGTTGTCATTGACGGAAACATAGCCTTTTCCGGAGTTTATAGTCAATTCCATGTGGAGTTTTGCATCTTTAGCAAGAGTGCATAAAACCAGGTTCTTATTAACAATTTCAATATCAGCAGGAGTGTCGATCATTCCAGCGGTTACGTTGCAAGGGCCTACAGCTTTAAGAGTAACCCGCTTGCGCTCACGTCCACCATATTTCACTACGGTTTGCTTTAAATTTAAGATAATGTCTGTAACATCTTCCTTCACGCCGGTAAGTGTGCTGAATTCATGGTCAGCCCCTTCGATTTTCACAGAAGTGAAAGCTGCTCCTTGCAAAGTTGAAAGCATAATCCTGCGGAGTGCATTTGCTAACGTAATGCCAAAACCTCTTTCCAGAGGCTCAATTTTAAAAACAGCAGTGAAATATGGTGGACGTGAGCGCAAGCGGGTTACTCTTAAAGCTGATACTGTGTTGGTTTTATTAGCGAAGTCCAGTTTGAAGAAATAATATTCTTTGCTCCATCTTGCTGAACTGCATCCTTACTTTTAACTTTAGCTGCCATGTAAATTAACCACAATTAATCGTTTATACCCTTCTTCTTTTCGGCGCCCTGCAACCATTGTGCGGTACCGGTGTTACATCTGTAATAGTTGTAACTGTAACTTCTTTAGTGCTCGCTACTGCACGTATTGCAGATTCGCGGCCCGAACCAGGCCCTTTTACTTTTATGGAAACAGTTTTTACCCCAAATTCCTTAGCCTTTTCCATTACTTCTTCAGCGGTAACCTGTCCAGCATATGGAGTGGCCTTTCTTGAGCCTTTAAATCCCTTTTTGCCGGAGGATGACCAAGTGATGGTGTCACCTTGCATATCTGCGACTACTATTATGGTATTGTTAAAGCTCGCATTAATATGTACTACTGCGACTGGTACCACGCGTTTTCTTTTTTTAGTTGCTACTGCTACTGCCATTCTAATTTTTCCTTATAACTACTTAGTTGCCATTTTCTTACCGGCAATTGGTATTGCCTTACCTTTACGAGTACGTGCATTGGTACTAGTACGCTGTCCACGAACCGGGAGCTTTCTGATGTGACGAAGACCACGATAACATTTCATATCTTTTAGATCCTTAATGTTTCTCGCAATTTCACTGCGAAGCTTTCCTTCAACATCAAATCCCGAATCGATAACTTCACGGAGTCTGATCAATTCATCTTCAGTGAGTGAATTAACACGCTTTTCCCCATCAATGCTGGCCTTTCTCAAAATTTCTTCCGCTTTTGAGTCACCAATACCAAATATATATGTTAGTCCGATCTTAGTTTTCTTTCCTGTCGGAATATTAACACCTGCTATACGAGCCACTTATACCTCTATAAAAATGCAATTAACTACAAGTGAACAAAAATGATAGCCAATTCTTCGTCTATGTCAAGAATTGATTACCTACTATGTTCTTTAAAATAAAATTCTACAATCAGTTTGCTATACTACAGCAAAATTACTGTTCTTTCCAGTAATAAGTGCTTTTATATTCTCACTAATTGCATCGATTGACTGCATACCATTAATCACGTAAAGCTTTTCTCTTTTCTTGTAGTAATTAATAAGCGGTGCAGTCTTATCTTGGTAAACTTTAAGCCTAATCTTAACCGCTTCTTCATTATCGTCTGATCGGTGAATGAACTCATGCGATCCGCATTTGTCACAAACTCCTTCAACAGAAGGGCGGTTGAAAGTTACATGGTAGCCAGTGCCACAGGACTTGCAAGTGAAACGGCCACTTAAACGCTTAACCAATACTGATTCTTCAACATCAAAATTAATGACAAATACTTGATTATTGGGAAAGCGTGCCAAAATTACTTCGAGCTCCTCAGCTTGAGGAAGTGTGCGGGGGAAGCCATCAAGAATAAAGCCATTCTGACAATCACTGTTTTCCAAACGAGTATTGACCAGCTCGATCATTATATCATCTGAAACCAATTGACCAGAATTGTTGATTTCCTGAATTCTTTTTCCAAGTGTGGTTTCGGACTGAATTTCAGCACGAACCATTTCACCAGTAGAGAGCTTTGGTATGCTAAGGGATCTTGCAAGCAGCTCCGCCTGAGTTCCTTTACCTGTCCCTGGTGCACCTAATAATATTACTATCATTAAACGCGCCCTCGCAAACGGGCTTTCTTGATCAGCCCTTCATATTGAGTACTCAATAGGTGAGTTTGCACTTGTGTGAATAAATCCATAACTACGTTTACAACTATCAATAAGCTTGTACCACCAAGATAAAACGGAATTTGATATTCGGAAATAAGAATTTCAGGTATGACGCAAACAAGTATCATATATAAAGCGCCAAGTACAGTAACCCGGGTGAGAACATAGTCTAGGTATTCCGCAGTATGCTTGCCTGGCCTGCGGCCTAACACCACTCCACCATTTTTACGCAGATTCTCAGCTGTATCTTCCGGGTTGAATATCACAGAAGTATAAAAGAAGCAGAAAAAAGCTATCATAAATGCATACAAGGCAATATACAAAGGCTTTCCATGGGCGAGATAAAGGGAGACAATTTGTTTCCAGCTGCCCGGCTCGTAGGTTTGGCTAAAGCCAGCTATAGTCAAAGGAAAAAGAAGGAGAGAGCTAGCAAAAATTGCAGGGATCACACCAGAAGTGTTAAGCTTTAGGGGCA
The DNA here is from genome assembly GCA_013288625.1 of Alphaproteobacteria bacterium. Lineage (GTDB taxonomy): Bacteria > Pseudomonadota > Alphaproteobacteria > Rickettsiales > Midichloriaceae > JABDBN01. The sequence continues at coordinate 60,346 of JABDBN010000004.1, forward strand.
AGTGCATGGAATCGCCACCAAACATTTTGTTGCCAACCTGGCGTTTAGGATAACTAACCAAAATACGGCGCTGCGCTTTCTCCATAAAGATAATAAAGGAAACCAGTCCCGCAACCAGAGCAAAAATAATCAACATAAAGATCGTGGATACAGTCCCAGTTCTGCCCATTTCAAAGAAAGCTGCCATGGCTGAAGGCAAACCAGATACGATTCCGGCAAAGATGATTATCGAACTACCATTACCTATGCCGCGCACGTTGATTTGTTCTGCAATCCACATGACCAGTACTGTGCCACCAGTAAGGGAGATCATCGAAAGAAGTCTAAAATAAAGGCCATGATCAAAAACTAATGGGCCTTGAGGAGTTTGAATATTCTCTATGCCTACAGCAATGCCATAACCTTGGAAGAGTGCAAGTATTACTGTTAGGTAACGCGTATACTGATTGATTTTTTTCCGCCCTTGCTCACCTTCTTTTTTCATTGCGGCAATTTCAGACGAAACCACAGTCATCAATTGCATGATGATGGATGCGGTTATATAGGGCATGATGTTTAGTGCAAATATAGACATGCGACCCAGAGCACCACCGGTGAAAAGATTAAACATTCCCAATACGCCGCCA
>JABDBN010000005.1 GCA_013288625.1 Alphaproteobacteria bacterium
GACATAAAAAACTATAGCTGAGACTGCGGTCATAGTGTTGACCATTTCATCATAAGAGCAATCTATTTTCTTACGTGCTTTTAACTGCTCCATAAAATTCAAAAAATCTTTGATATGCTTAATAGGTTTTATAAAAGCAGGGCGGTTCCTGGCTTCAAATTGAGTAACATACCTTTCCAAATAAGTTTTAATAACCCCATAGTTATGTTGGTTAAACATATAAAAATATGCCAAGCACATTTTATCATAAGCTTGAGCAACCTCTTCATAACTTACAACTGTTCTTTGCAAAACTGCAAAGTACTCGAGATTTATGTGCTGCGTTTCAGGATTAAATTGCAAGCACTGAGCAATACCACTATTTAACATAAAAGCATTTAAATACTGATTACTGCTCTCAAGCTTAACTAGAGAATTGCAATAGCTAACAATGTCCGGGTTAAAACCGAATTCTTCTTTAAACCTGGCTTGCTCGAGCTGTTCTTCTGGGGAAGCGTAAACTACCTGAATAGGGAGATAAGAACCTTCCCTTTTCTTCTCTTCTTTCAAACCACCCAGAACAGAAGTAACATCCTCATGCTCGGGGAGAACTGCACAATCCACACGCAATACTTCTGGTTTATCTATCTTTTTTAAACTTCTCTGTGCTTTTTCTCTCTTACGCATAGTTATTCACCTATCTAGCATTTTTATTACGCATTTCATAGTATAGTTTTCCATCAAAAGCAAATTAATAAATTTAGAAATAGTATTAGTGGAAATATAGCGCACATTGCATCACTCGCGAGGAATGCCGTTATTGCTGCGAGCACCGCTTGGGGCGAGGCAATCCAGTTATAAGGCTGATAAAAAGTTATAGTTTTGTTCAAGACTTAATACTGGATCACCACGTCGCTTACGCTCCTCGTGACGACGTGGAATGCCAGTACTCAATAAGCTAGGCCTATTTACCAAGACCCATTGCTTGTTCTGCTTTGGGTTTAACAGCTTCTTGAGCATTACTTCGTGAGTTGCAACAGAATTTGTATGCCAAAGCGCTTGCTCCAACAATAACTACAGCAACAGATGCCGCCATTCTTTCAGGTTGATTGTTTGGATCAATTAACCAAACTGACGCAGAGTGGAGTGCAGTTGAGGCTCTCATATCATAAGCGTAAGCGTAATGCTCTAGAGACTGTGCTTGTAGGAAGCTTGCCAAAGTCGATGTTAGACCTAAAGACACCTTTGTCAGGCATTCAAAAGCCATCGCAGCCATACCAGTGTATACAATTGTACAACCTGCTTTAAGAGCTGCACCTAGAACGCCACAAACTGAGCGCTTTGTAGCAGCGGAAGGAGCTTTTTTCTCTTCTTGAAGAGGGGTAACATCAATTTTTCTGATAGCAGAACATAAGTCTTCATCCGCTAAATCTTCTGCAGTGTCAAGACCATTGAAAGATTTTGCTAGCTCTGGACAACCCAAAGATACTCCAAGCTCTGTAATAGACTTGCTTTGTGCGTCCACTGCAAGCTTTGTAATAAAATGGTCTTTTAATATTTTTGGGAGCAAACCATCATTTGTGTGTCTTGAGATCTGGATCTGTAAAAAAGACTTAGCTAGAGAATTATTGCGTAAAAGAGTATTTGACTGAGGTCCAGAACCAAATTGAACTAGAACTTTTGCATTTTCATTCTGCAATAAAGCGCTTACGATTTTATGTAAATCATTATCGCTAACTTTATCAGCGACGCTCAAAGCAAAATTATCATAAGCATCTCTTTCCATGTAGTTTGTTGAAGTAAAGTTATCATCAGGACAATAGCCTTGTGCTTTAAAGTTAGCGCGATCTTCTAATCGCAGTAGCTGTGTGGGGTAAGAATCACTTGAAGCTAGTAGATCGATATTCGACATAAGAGCTAATGTTGCTGGGAATACTATATTGCGATGACGATTTTGAACTGCAGGACGTACAATAGATGCCATACCTTTTTTCGCCGCTGCTAGCATTGCTGCAACGCAATCTCCGTCTGAAGATTTCACTGGTTGTTTCATAATTTATCCTTTTAATAAGTTGATTACCCGCAATGATACAATAAAAACTTGAGTTATTCTAGCAACAAACTCATTTATATAATAAATTTAATAAATTTTTAATTTATCTCAGGAATATTAAAGTAAGCAAAAGTTTAAGTTATATAACAGTAAAGAAATATGAGGATAAGATCGTGCTAGTTGGCTGATGGTATTGAGAGATCTAACCCTTGGCTATTGTCCATAGAAAAGCCTAAGTACTCGGCGCTTTGCATCTCGATGAGCCGGGATATTGTGCGTTTAAATTCAAAGGCGCATTTGCCATGCTCATAAAGCTTTTCGGCAGGCACCTCTGCAGTGCATATCAGTTTTGTGCGTGTGTTATACATGCAATCGATAAGCGTAATAAAGCGCAGAGCTTCATTATATCTATCTTCAGACAACTTAGGGATGTTCTTGATGACTATAGTACTGAAGGTCTGGCAAAGTGCCAGATAGTCAACAGCTCCAAGCGGGATTTCACAAAGTTCACTGAATGAGAATATGGCTATATTGCCATAGCTGTGGTGGGCAGTAATCCTGCGATTATCATCGATATTAATAACCTTTTCCCGCAGCGTTTTACTGCCGGTCAACTCATGTATTATGTGCTCTAGCTCAGCATCAGCAGCGTGGCTCAGGGGAAATAAGTAGGCCGAAGCAATTTGACTTAGTTTATCTAACCTATAGTCCCGATAGTTATTTAGATTAAAAATATCGAACTTCGCTTCGAGTAATTCTATGAAAGGGAGAAAGCGTTCGCGTTGCAAACCATCTTTAAAAAGCTCATCCGGATAGAAATTGGAAGAGAAAAAAACAAAAACGCCGCGCTCTTGCAGCGCTTTGAACAACCTGCCCACAAGCATGGCATCTGCTATATTATTGATCTGCAATTCATCGAGATAAACCACATGGTATTTCTCGGCCAGCTCATCGGCAATCTTGATAATAAAATCTTTCTTTTTCAATCCGGAATCATTTTGCTTTTGCTGGCTATGCAGCTCTTTATGTATGCCGATCATGAATTCGTGAAAGTGCTTGTGTAACTTCTTAGGCGTTGTCAATGCGCCAAAGAAAATATTGAGCAGCATAGACTTGCCGCGCCCCACATCACCCCAAACATACACACCAGCGTTGAGCGAGCTCGTTTTCAGCCGCAATAAACTGCTAAGCCCACCACGTTTCTTCTCTTCAATCTCAGCCCGGTATTTCTCAAGCAGGGCAACAAGTTCCACTTGCGATGGATCCGCAGAAAGATTATTTTCAGCTACAAAGTCTAGGTATATTTTCTCCAACACTATCCCTCTATGATTCTATGCCTGTAAAAAAAGCGCATTTAGTATTGCAGTATTGTGCCACAAATATATATTTTTCGCAATAGTTATAGCCACACACAAGGGATATTACTTTATTTTATAGCAAAATAAATTTTTATCTAAATTATATGCGATTTGCTAATAATAAAATAGTAATTATAAAGTTGAAGAAAGTCAAAATCTTGCTAAAATTTAGGAATACGAATATAAGCAGCCTTGGCGCATGAATTATTTAGATCCACTGATATTTGCCAGAATCCAGTTTGCTTTCACCATATCGTTTCACATTATTTTTCCGGCATTTACTATTGGGTTAGCCAGTTGGCTTGCGGTTCTAGAGGGGCTGTATCTCAAAACCAACAACCATATTTACCGGGATATCTACAAGTTCTGGGTAAAGATATTTGCCGTGAGCTTTGCTATGGGGGTGGTATCCGGAGTGGTAATGTCCTATCAGTTCGGCACCAACTGGTCGGTTTTTTCCGACAAGGTTGGCAGCGTCATCGGCCCCTTGATGGCATTTGAAGTTTTAACTGCATTTTTCCTTGAGGCCTCCTTCCTGGGCATCATGTTATTTGGGTGGGATAAAGTGAGCCGGAAGATGCACTTCTTCTCAACGGTAGTAGTTGCAATTGGAACTCTCATCTCGGCTTTCTGGATACTATCTGCCAATAGTTGGATGCACACACCAGCAGGCTTTAGGATTGGAGATGGCGGCATTATGTACCCGACAAACTGGCTGGATATAATATTCAACGCCTCGTTTTTCTACCGCTTTCCCCATATGGTAGCAGCCGCCTATCTTACTACTGCTTTTGCTGTGCTTGCAGTGGGATCATGGTATTTGCTCAAGAAGAAATTTATTGCGGAAGCCAAGGTCATGGTAGGCATGGCAGTGTTAATGATCTCTATCGTTGCCCCAATCCAGATTTTACTTGGCGACCTTCATGGCCTGAATACTTTGGAATATCAGCCGAGAAAAGTTGCTGCCATGGAAGGCATCTGGGATAATGAAAAAGGAGCAGCTCTGCGTCTATTCGCCCTACCCGATGCCGAAAATGAAACCAATCACTACTCGATTGAGATTCCTAAGCTGAGCAGCTTGATACTCACGCATAGCTTAGATGGTGAAGTCAGGGGCTTGAAGTCGTGGCCGAAAACTGAGCGGCCTCCTGTGACCATAATATTCTTTGCTTTCAGGGTGATGGTGGGAATCGGCGTCCTCATGCTTCTTACAGCAATAACAGCTATATTTTTATTTTGGAAAAAACAATTGTTTAGCAATCGATACTTCCAGAGGTGGTGTATTGCGATGGGACCAGCTGGCTTTATCGCTGTGCTCTCCGGCTGGTTTGTTACCGAAATTGGACGCCAGCCTTATATAGTCTATGGCCTGCTCAAAACGCGTGATGCGGTTTCCCCTATTGTCGGGCAGCAGGTGGCTTTCACCCTTACGGCCTTTATAGTCGTCTATGCTTTTGTGTTTGGCATGGGACTATATTACATCTGCCACTTAATTGCCGCAGGACCAAAGAAAGCCATAATGGAAGAGACCTTTGGCGCGCATGGTATTGAGCATACAATTTCTTTAACAAAGTCAGAGGTGAAAGCTGGTAAACATGTTTAACTTAGCACCATATATAGATTTGCCATTGATGTGGGGAGGCATAATAGCCTTCGCAGTATTCTTATACGTTTTGCTTGATGGATTTGACTTAGGCATTGGCATTTTGTTTCCCTTCGCGCCGACTGAAGAGTGCCGGGATAAAATGATGAACACAATCGCGCCGTTTTGGGACGGCAATGAAACCTGGCTGGTTTTAGGCGGCGGAGGACTTATGGTATCTTTCCCGCTCGCCTATTCGATAATCCTGCCCGCCCTTTACTTACCTGTAATGTTTATGCTCATAGGCCTGATATTCAGGGGAATTGCATTTGAGTTTCGATTTAAGGCTCACAATGAAACCAAGCGACTCTGGGATTATGTTTTTCACTTCGGATCGATTTTAGCGACCTTTTCTCAGGGCATAATTCTAGGCTCTTTTATTCAAGGATTTAAAGTTACCGAGCGAGCCTTTTCCGGTGGTGTTTTCGATTGGCTTACCCCATTTTCAATGACAGTTGGGGTAGCCCTGCTGTCGGGTTATGTACTGCTTGGTTCAACCTGGCTGATTATGAAAACCGAGGGTGAAGTATATAACTGGGCTCGTAGAATTGGTCTATATATAATATTTTATGTAGTTGTGTTTATGGGCATTGTGAGCCTCTGGGTTCCTTTTTTAAGCGACTACATTATGAATCGATGGTTTACCTGGCCAAATTTTATATACCTGGCACCAATTCCGATGATTTCGTTGCTGGCAATATTGCTTCTCGTTTATAATCTCATGAATAGAAATGGCGATCATAAGCCATTTGTTTATACTGTCAGTTTATTTGTACTTTGTTATCTCGGATTGGCGATAAGCTCATGGCCGTGGATTGTTCCCCACACTTTCACCATATGGGAAGCTGCTGCTGCACCTGAGAGCCTTTCACTGAGCCTGGTTGGCGCAGCAGTCATGCTGCCAGTAATTTTATTTTATTCAGGATATTCCTATTATGTATTCCGTGGCAAAGTCGGCAGCAAAGGCATGTATTAACACTTGGCAAACCTACTTCAAGGGTTTAACAACAAAGCAGCGCCAGTGGATCTGGTTTATCGCACTTTGGCTTTGTGGTTTAATCACCATATTTGCAGTATCAAAATTACTTAAAGTTATAATTCTAATTTTGCCATAAAGAATCCAAGTAACTAAAACTCATCATGCTCAGCGGGCTTATGCTGCTCTATATATGCGTCGAAGGCCGGTTCAACTACTTCATTATAATAACTATATAAAGGTTCCAATAGCTTAGTTGCTAATGGATCTTGAGAACCCAAATCAGAAAATAAATGCGTTATAGCCTCTGCTTCTATAGCTGGATCTTGAATAAAGGCCTGCATACAATGATAAACACCATTAAGAACATCAGAATACTCACATTTGATAATACCATTAGCAGTAGACACTTTATTTATGAAAGTAGCATACGAGTTGAGTAGCGAGGACAATTCCTTATCGTCATCTATGTTGCTACTGTAATTTGGCTTTATCTGAATATCTTTAGTCTTTAAACAGCTATTGAAATTAGCATTAATAACTTTGAGAAACTGATTCATGTTGTTAAAAGTCTTTGCCAAAGCCGTTTTATATAAAGCTCTTTCATTTTCATCATTATAAGGCAGTGTCTGACATTGAAAAACTCCATCAAGAACAGCATGAAGGTATTCATGAACTACATGATTTTTTGTTAGATGCTCTTTATGCAAAGTTATAGTTTGACCTAGGCTCGAGTAAGTACCAGCCGCATTAGAGTATTCACCACTATCAGCTTGATCAATTATGCTTAAAGCTAGACCATTTTGAGAATATACAGAAGCCGTCTCTAGAATTTTCTTTTCTACTTTTGTGCCATCCTTCAATACTTCCATAAGAATTTTTATTAATTCTACTTCATATGGAGCAAAAGTAGAGCCTGATGACTTTTTATCTAATGCACTTATTAAACTCTTAATTGGCGACTTGTAAGCCAAATGCGGTCCATTAGCGTGTTTACTTACTTCTGATCTGACTTCCACAGTTAGTTGCTTCAAATCTTCGATTTCTTTCACGTCATCTGCTGACTCATGAGCATTCCCTAATAGCTTTCCTACTTTATTATATCCTAATTGACATTTTTTCTTCATTTTATACCACTAAATTTACCTTTAAGTAGCATATTCTAAATCATTTATACAAAATCAGCAATCAATATTTTGCATTCATTTCAGGGTTTGGTATATTAGTTTAATATAACGACTTGCATACACATTTGGGTATTTGTGGATACAATCGGGTATTTCATACTGAGGACTATAACAAAAACAATAATAAATAATAATTGGCATTGCTGGGCAGTACTCCGCTGTGCTACAATGGAAGCTCATCACAAGTTCTTATATGCAAAAACAAACCGCCAGTATCATGATGTTGATCAGTGTCTTCCTGATGTGTGGTCTGGGTGGGGTTGAGGTTGACTTGTTTATACCAGGGTTTCCTGAAATACAGCGGGACTTTTCATTGTCCCCATTCGGCGTTGAAATGCTGCTCTCTGCTAACTTCATTGGGTATTGCGTGAGTTGCTTTTTAGTTGGCGCACTTTCCGATATCTTTGGCCGCAAACCGATTATCGTGTTAGGTCTTGTCGTCTTCATCATCGGCAGCATTCTATGTGTATTCGCGCCATTTTATAGCCTTCTAGTTGCAGGTCGGGCATTGCAAGGAATTGGGGTTGCAGCACCCGCAACTCTATCTTTTCTTATAGTTGCTGACCTTTATTCCGTAAAGAAAACTCAGTACATTCTGGGTATTATGAACGGGATCATCACTATAGCCATGACTGCCGCTCCGGTTATCGGCTGCTATCTTTCTATGTATTATCACTGGCAGGGCAATTTCATCGCCTTATTGCTATTGGGGATTGCCTGCTTGATTATGGCTGCGTTGTATTTGCCCCAGCATAAAGCTACTGAAAAAAGAGAAGTATTTTCATTTAGGGACTTCATTCCTCTTTTTCAAAATAAAGAATTAGTGGTCCTTATGATAGCGCTGGTTTTTATCTGCGCGGCATATTGGGTATTTATAGGACTCGCACCTGTGCTTTATATGGAAGACTTAGGCGTATCCTTAAAGGACTTTGGCTATTACCAAGGCTCTTTAGCCATGACTTTTGGGGTTATCAGCTTTATGGCTGGCAGAATTATAGATCGATATGGACAGCAGCTTTCTCTCAATGTGTCCCTATTTCTGTGTGTTGCGGGCTCTTTAATGCTAGCGGTCCTTACTATAAACAATTGTGATGACCCTTTAAGCATTACCTTAGCTATGCTGGTTTTCAGTGCTGGAGTCGTTATGCCAATTACTATTTTATACCCAATGACTTTAGCTATATTTCCAGAAGCTAAGGGACGCGTTACCGCCATATGGCAATCTTCGCGCCTCATCATGACTTCCATTGGCTTACAAACAGCTGGCTATTTTTATAATGGTACCTTCCAAATAATCGGCATCATTATTCTCAGTTGTTTTGTTGTCGCCTTTACAGCGCTTGCGATTATCCTGGTTAATAAAACCAGGTATGGTCTCGCGACCGCAGAAGAAGCTACTAATTAACGGCCAGTCTTAGAGAATAGGCCATAGGTTTTCGGGACAAACCAGTACATATTAAGTGTAAGCAAAGCATATTTGCCAAAATCAGTAAGGTTGATTTTACCTGATAGCACTTCAACATAATAATCCGGAATTACGAAGGCTGCCCAGTATATCGCCCCGGAAAGTAGCACCCCCCACACCACTCTGCCAATATTAAACTCATCTATTTCACGGCAGATAATACCAAAAGTTGCAGCTATTCCCAGGCCTATCAATGAACTTATAATTACCACCCCAATTCTCACGTCGATAACTGCAGGGAAAACCATTATTACTAAGCCAATTATCACAGCCAGAGTCATCCAGTAGTATATCACCTTCCCCCTTTCAAACCAGATTTCAAAGACATTTTGGACTGGCTTTGAGAAGTGCACAAAGTACAAAATCAATCCAAAAATCGCTCCTACTATTACTTGCAATGGAGTGTGAACTCCTAAGTAGACCCGAGATACCATGATCAGAACTACAATTATAAAGCTCAAAACTCTGACAGTACGACTATTGACCAGCGTGGCAATTGTCATCCAAAAGAAAACAGCAAATACCGCATCACCACTCGGCATCCCAAGTTGTGAACTAACTGGGATCAGCTGGTACTCCACCGGCGGACGCGACTGCGCAAAGATAACTTTCAACAAGTTTATATATAAATGGGAAAAGCAACTGGTTACGGCCAAATCAGCTAACCCGCGAATAGGCGAAAGCCAAAATAGTATCCCGATAGTGCCAAAAACAAATGTTGCGTGCATTAAAATCGGCATCAACTTGAAAAAATCAGTTAGCGAATCGGTTCTGAGAGACAAGACCCAGCTAATATCAGTGAATGCATTAATGAAACCCATACTAATAATATATAACAATGATAGCTTTTATATACCACAGGAAAAGATGGCTTGCAATTATCGATTAGCATCAATTATATCGAATACCAAATGGCAGCCAGCATACTTAAAATCTGTTGCATAAACTTTTGCATTAATACAAGTTTTTCCCGTGTCATTGCCTTGGCCTGTATCCAGGCATTGCCAATCAGTGCATCCCCATACTTGCCCACTTTTTGGTATTCCATCATCTATTTTGCCATCGATACTTTGAGCTTCACCTGGCGTAAATAATGGTGTATATGGAAAACTACCTACTCCATTTCCTGTTGTAGTAGCTCCTAGCCATATAACATTTCTCAATGTAGCAGGCCATAGAGAGCCCGCATCAGTTATTGTTCCAGTATCCAATAGAGCATACAAGCCACCACTAGCTGCTGATGTTGGAGAGTTTGTAGGGTCTGCTCCATGCGGTGGCACAGTAGCAAAACCGGAGAATTTACCTGGCAGTATCCCAGATAAGCTCAAATGTTGCCATGCTCGCAAACCTTCATTAGCCAAAAGTCCATTATAAAAAATAGAACCATCACCATTCCCATCGACTGTAACTCCTCCTGACCAATATGAAGTAGCGTTGGGGAGGTCTCCAGGTAAGAAAAAGTACCTTGCCTGAAAGTCACTAATGGCCAATCTGTATTTTGCTACTTCACCTATTACTCCCGTAAGCTTTGATTGCTGCATTAAACTCAGGCCTGCTACCATACCGCTTATTAATAAGCCTATTATAATGAGCACTATAGATAATTCTACTAAACTGAACCCTTGTATTCTTTTAAACATGTTTTTAAACATGTAAATACTCAGCAATCCATTAAACTCATAATTTAATGTTAATAAAATATATTTCTAAGTCAAGCAAGGCTGCAACAATAAATGCTTCAGCATTAAGTCCAGGCAATGTTTAAAGCTTCAATCCCCGGTAAGGTACCCGACTCAAGCCATTCCAGGAAAGCTCCGCCTGCAGTTGAGATATACGTTAGCTTATCAGTTAATTCAAACTGAGTTAAAGCAGCAACTGTATCGCCCCCACCTGCGATACTGACAATAGCACCATGTTCTGTCAGTTGAGCAATTCTGTCTGCCACTGATCTGGTCGCCTTGCTAAACCTTTCATCTTCAAACATACCAAAGGGGCCATTCCATAATACGGTTTTGCAACCAACCAGCAAGGTATTGACCAATCCTGAAGTATCAGGGCCTACATCTAATATGCAAGCATTAGCAGGAACATCTGCAATCTGGCACACTTTAGGATCAACAAATTCTTCTCCGACCTTAGTAGCAACCACTGCATCGACAGGCAATATAATCTTTGAACGGGCAGACGATAGAAATTTCTTGGCATCCTCTACTAGCTCGGGTTCATAATAAGAACCTTGCATATTAAGACCTTTTGCAGCAAGCATAGTATTGGCCATAGCCCCACAAATAGCCAGGTAATCGCAAGTCTTATCCATGAAAGCCAAAACTTTGAATTTGGTTGAAACCTTTTTCCCACCTATGATTGCCATAAGTGGTCGGGTATCATGAGCAAGCATCAACTTCAGGTTATGCACTTCCTCAAACAGCAACAATCCGGCATAGGCAGGCAAGCATTTAGTAATCGCAACTATGGATGCATGTGCCCGGTGACAACAGGCAAACGCATCATTGATATAAATATCAGCATATTGCGCAAGCAGCTTAGCAAATTCGGGATCATTCTTTTCTTCTCCTGGATAAAACCGCAGATTTTCCAGAAGCAGAATCTCCTTGTCACCCAGTTCTTTGCTGAGCTTAACCGTAGATTCAGATATCTCCTCACAAAAATGCACTGGTGTGGCATAAGTCTTCTCTAGAACTGGCGCCATAAATTTCATAGAGAATTCAGGAGTCTTTTTCCCATCTGGTCGGCCAAAGTGAGATGCGAGAATGATTTTAGCACCCTTTGATTTAAGAAGTTCAATAGTAGGTTTAAGCCGATTAATCCGAGCAAAATCTTCAATGACACCATCGTTTGCCGGCACATTCAGATCTGCCCGCAGTAAAACCCGCTTCCCGCTCAAATCAAGATTTGCAAAAGATCTCATATATAACCCATTCTTCTATTAGGTATTGTATAACTTGAGATATTGAAATTAGCAAGTCTCGTTAATTTCCAAATTACGGCTACTTGGATATTATATACCCCCATAACGGCGCCTTACCTCTTTTCTCACAAATTAAGAATTGGTTAACTTCTATGCTGTAAACTATTACAAGCATTGAATTATAGGGTGTTATGCCTGATGTGATACCGTTAAGATCAGTTTTTATAGTAGGTAAAGATATATTTATACCTAAAGAGGTCTTAGACAGATCTAATGATGCAGAGTGTCTAATTATAGGTGATGGAAGAATAGATCTAAAGTTCTTAGAATATAGCAAATTACAAGATAGACTTGATAAATATACTAGAATATACATATTATGCCATGGGGTAGCAAGAGGTGGTGTCCACTACCTTGATATGCCCACCGGATATTTGCTCAAAATAATAGCCGGATATTGTGGTGGAGTACCTATAAATGTTCAACTAACCGCCTGCTTTGCAGGCGCTGCAGCACCTGATGTCGTTGAATTGCCTCCAGGCTCAGTGCTTATTACTCACGGAACATCTTATGATCCCACCTCTGCTGACATAAATGATAGTTCTGCTTCGCGATTAAGCCAAGATTTAAGAAGCTCAGATTTTGTACAGGATTTTTTACTTAGATTTGCTTTACATACAAAACAATATGCGACGATATCTATACGCAAGTCAGATGGCACTGTTTTTAAGCACACTATAAGTCCACCTCGAAGCACCCTAACTAATCCTAATGAGGTAAGGCGTTATCTTGAGTTCGAGCGCACAAGATTTATGGTGGCATATAATCAAGCATTTGATAAGAAACTTGACCTTGACAAAATCCCTCCTATTACGGAGCAAGAGGCTATTGAATGGCGCGATGACAATTTTATATATACTGCTGGAATAGGTAATAAAAGAGTATTAGAAGCACTAAGAACCCGAATACATGATTTTGATGACTATATCAATTCTTCATTCTTTAAAAGTAAAGACACTGCGTTAACTTTAGCTACTAGATTGGGTAAGGATGAGATAGTATCTGCTTTACTTGCATCAGATAAAATCGACACAAACAATGCAGATTGGGCATTAATGATTGCTCTTCAAAAGGGTCATGGCAAGATAGTGGGTGCACTCCTCGTATCAGGCAAAATCAGCGTACACCTAGTAAGTACAGCATTGATATCAGCTGCCGAGAACGATCAAAAAAAGGTAGTATCTGACGCGCTCGCCTCAGGTAAAATCGATGCAGCAACTAAATTAATGGTAGCTGCCATAATGGGTGATGATAAGGAAGTGTCCGCTTTACTTGCATCTGAATCGGATAAAATTGATTCAAGTACTATAAATAGGGCACTAATATCGGCTACTGCTAGAGGTCATGATAAGGTAGTATCTGCCTTACTTGCATCAGATAAAATTGATACGGGAATTGCAAGCAGGGAATTAATGTCGGCTGACATAAGAGGCCATAGTAAGGTAGTATCAGTCTTTTTTGCATCGGATAAAATCGATGCCAATGCGAAATTAATGCTGGCTACAATGAGAGGAGATGATGCAAAAGTATCAGCTTTACTTGCATCGTCATCGGATAAAATCAATGCAATTAATGTAAATAATGCTCTAATGTTTGCAGTTGAGAAAGGTCATTATAAGGTAGTATCTTCTCTGCTTAATTCAGCTTCAGATAAAATCGATAAAACGACTGCTAATAAAGCACTAATCTTAGCTGCCGAAAAAGGTGATGATAGGGTAGTATTTGCTTTGCTTACATTGGCACTGGAGAAAGTAGATTTAACTATCCAAAATGATTTGGAATTAACAACGTTAATGGTGGCTGCAGGTAATGGTCATGATAAAGTAGTATCCGTCATGCTTACACTGGCATCAAGTAAAATTGATGCCACTAATGCAAATAATGCGTTAAAGCGAGCTGCCGCTAATGGTCATGATGAGGTAGTGTCAGTACTGCTTGCATCGGGTAAAATCAATCCAGATACTGCAAGTAGGGCGCTTATTTCAGCTATCAAGTATGGTTATGATAAGGTAGTGTCAGTACTGCTTGCATCGGGCAAAATCAATAACGTAAATTTTCAAGATGAGGATGGATACACAGCTTTAATGTGGGCGGCCGCTATGGGTCGTGATAATGCTGTGACTAGTCTGCTTAAACTGGATGATACTAAGGTTAATTTAGAAACCAAAGAAGGGGACACGGCATTAATGATAGCTGCCGATATGAATAAGGATGGGGCAGGATCTATCCTGTTCAACTCAAGTAAAAGCGATGTAAATTCAAAATTAATGTATGCTGCCATGAAAGGTTATGATAAGAAAGTATCTACCCTGCTTGCATCATCAGCGGGTGATATCAACGCAAACAAGGCATTAATGCTGGCTTCAGAAAGAGGTCATGATAGGGTAGTGTCAGTTCTGCTTGCATCGGGAAAAATCGACTTCAATGAGACTTTCATGAAGGCGGCCATGAGAGGTAACGATAAGGCGGTGTCAGTCCTGCTTGCATCAGGTAAAATCGATGCAAATATAAAAAATGAAAATGGTTACACAGCCTTAATGTTGGCTTCAATGAATGGGCATGATGCAGTAGTATCTGTTCTACATGAATCAGGTAAAAGCGATTTTAATTTGAGACAAGATGGCTACACAGCGCTAATGTATGCTGCTATGCGTGGCCATGGTAAAGTCGTAGATAAATTGCTTGGAGCAGGAGCTATTGTAAACCTTCGCAATAAGCAAGGAATGTCTGCACTCGATCTAGCCGCTCAAAATGGTCACAAGGATATTGTAGATAAATTGACACCCCTAGTTGCCAAGCCGGTAGAAATAAATCCAATTGGGCCATACACAGATAAATTATCTAAGGAGCCGCAGAAAGAGGTAGTACCAGAGCCAAAACCGCATAGTGCCTATACTGACTTGGCTGGTAAGAAAGCTGATATACCTAAACCTGTAACCATTCATACTGCAGCTGTACAATCTGATCATAAGCCACAAATTCGTTAGTACTGAATATAGGTTATTAAAGCATTTGATAAACTATTCTGTACCCCCACCGATAGGCAGCTTACTTCATTTCTCAACGGTTAATAAGCTGTTAACTTTTTAGCTGTAGACTATATCTAGCGTTGAATTAGAGGGGGTTATGCCTGATGTACAAAATCCAAGTGGAACTGAAGAAACACTACCTAGAAGTGTAACCAAACCTTACAAAGCCATTTTAATAATAGGTGATGGTCATCCAGTTGATACTATACCTAAAGCACTACGTGATAAATTTCAACAAGAAGGATATTTATTACTAGGTAATGGTACCACAAATCTAAAGTTACTAGATTATAGCAAATTATCAGGCGGAGTTGATAAGGAAACCAGGATATATGTATGGGCTCATGGCATACCTCGCGGTGGTATCCACAGTATTGGTATGCTTACAAGGGATTTCTTAAAAGATAAAATAGCAGCATATTGTAATGGGATACCCTTAAATATTCAGCTTAATTCCTGCTATGCTGGCGCAGCTGCACCAGATGTTAGCGTACTGCCTGTTGGTTCAGTACTTGTTACACATGGGCCTTCGGATGATAGTACGGCTGTCGCCATAAACAGCAAAGTTATTTTAGAATCTAGCCAAGATTTAAGATATCCAGACTTAGTAGATGATTTTATACATAGATTCGCACTCAATGTAAAACAGACTGCAACAATATCTATTAAGAAACCAGATGGTAGTGTATTTAAGCATACTGTGCGCCCTCCGAGAGCTATCCTAACTAACCCTGATGCGGTAAGACGTTATCTTGAGTTCGAACGCACAAGATTTATAGTAGCATATAATCTAGCATTTGATAAAAAACTTGATCCCGACAAATTATCTCCTATTACGCTCCAAGAAGCTAAAGAATGGCGCAATGATAATTTCATTCATTGTGTAGTTATAGGCGATAAAAAGCTAATAGAAACGCTTAAAGCTAACATCAATAAATTTGATGATTATATTAACTGCTCATTAGAAAGTGGAGTGACAGCATTAACATTAGCTGCCAGTCGTGGACATGATGAGCTAATATCTGCCATGCTTACATCTAAAGTAATTGACGCAAATAATGTAAGAATCGCTCTCACAATAGCGGTTGATAAAGGTCATGATAAGGTAGTATCCGCCATACTTGCATCGGATAAAATTGACGCAAATAATGTAAGAATCGCTCTCACAATAGCGGTTGATAAAGGTCATGATAAGGTAGTATCCGCCATACTTGCAGCGGATAAAATTGACAAAACTAATGTAAGAAACGCTTTCATGAGAGCGGTTGCGAAAGGTCATGATAAGGTAGTATCTGCCCTGCTTACATCAAATGAAATCGATGCAAATGCGGTAAATATGGAATTAGTTGCCGCTGTTGGACTAGGCCATGATAAGGTGGTATCTGCCTTGCTTACCTTGGCAGCGGATAAAATCGATGCAGCCTATGCAAATAGAGCATTACTATTGGTTACTACTAATAATAATTTTAAGATAGCATCTACTCTGATTACATTAGCAGCAGATAAAATCGACGCAAATGGGAAATTAATGTATGCTGTTATGAGAGCAGATGATATGGAAGTATCAGCTTTGCTAGCATCATCATCGGATAAAATTGATGCAGTTATTTTAAATAATGCGTTAAAAATAGCTGCCCAAAAACGTTCTGACAAAGTAATATCAGCCTTGCTCATATCAGATAAAATTTATGAAGGTACTGCAAGTGAAGCATTAATGTCGGCTACCGAAGAGGGTCATGATAAGGTAATATCTGCTCTACTTACATCGAATAAAATCGATGCAGATGCTGTAAATAAGGCGTTTATGTTAGCTGCAGAAAAAGGTGATGATAGAGTAGTATCCGCTCTGCTTGCATCGAATAAAATCGATTTTACTTTCGAAAATCATTTTGGTCACACAGCTTTAATGTTGGCTGCTAGTAATGGTCACAATAAGGCAGTAGCTGCTATGCTTAAATCAGGCAAAATCGATGCAACTGATGCAAGTAATGCGTTAAAGCTTGCTGCCGCTAATGGTCGTGAAAAGATAGTAACTACTCTACTTGCATCGGATAAAATCGATGCAGATGCTGCAAGTAGAGCTCTTATTTCAGCTAGCTTTAATGGTTATGATAATGTCGTATCTTTACTGCTTGCATCAAAAAAAATCAATAACATCAATTTACAAGATGACGATGGATACACAGCTTTAATGCGGGCTGCTGCTATGGGGCGTGATAAGGTTGTGACCATTCTGCTTAAACTGGACAATACTAAGGTTGATGTTGAAAGCAATTACGGGGAAACGGCGTTAATGCTTGCTGCTCAAAATGGTCACAAAGCTATAGTAGATAAATTGACTCCTTTAGTTGCCAAGCAACCAATTGGAATACACACTGAAAAATTGTCTAAAGAACCGCATAGGACACATACTGATTTGGTTGGTAAAAAATCTGATATACCTCAACCTGTAACCATTCATACTGCAGCTGTGCGATCTAGTGATATAAATCACGAGTCAATAAGACATTAGTTTTAGGTATATTTAGTTGCGCTTCACTATGGAGTGGGCAATACTCTCCTTGGTCTAATAGCGGTAATTAATAAAAGTAAAATCAAATGATGAAATTATCCTGGATGAACTTCCTAAAACCTATAGTCTTCATTGTAGTTCTCTGGATTGTTGGAGTTGGCACAACTCTATACAATTCAATTAGTATAGTCAGGCTACCTACAGATAATTACTTTAAGTCCCTTTCGCAGGACTTTAATTCAAACCATCTGAACCAGAAGAAGTATAGTATTGGGGTTGTCTACCCTCTTGGTTTCTTTGCTGAGCAGGAGGAGGCCCCGCGCATGTGTATAGCTGCCAAGAAGCTTGGTTGGGATTGTTATATTCTTGCCTATAATTGGATACCTCTTTTTGAGCATGAGAGTATTCACAAACTCTACCAGTTTATCTGGAGCTGATTTACACGCATGATGGGTGTTGATTTTATCATTGAACTTCAACCGGCCTTTTCAGCTATATCACCACTGGATAAGATACCTACTTATCTAAAAATTGAGTATGATATGTCACACGCGCTTGAGACAATAGCAAAAAGCCCGAATGAGGATCCTGTAGAGTTTTTATTTAAAAACCCCGAGATTCACGGTTATCGCTGGCGTTATATAGGTGATTACAGCGGTTATATCGATTCCGGCCACAGGTCTCAATGGCTGGATAAGATTGATTTGACATTGTATTCTCATCCCGATTTAAAAAAGCCCCTTCCCTCACAACCAAACATAGAAGGCTTTCCCACGGTTTATTCTACAAATTTCATGCCGTTATCCTATAACACTTATTCTATTGCGGCGACAGCTGGGACAAGCTGCGGAACTCTGACAAATACAAGAACATTATGACCACTTTAGAGGATAAGGGGTATCTTCAAGTTTATGGAGCCCCTAAGAAATGGGAATTTTTAAAGTCAGCGTATAAAGGTTTTATACCTGCCAATGGTTATAGCTTTATTAAAAAAATGCGAGAAGCTGGGGTGACTCTTATATTACATAGCTCTAACCATCTTAGGGATTCCATACCTACCAGCAGAATTTTCGAAGCTACAGCTGCAAGTACTGTTATAATCTCGGATCGCCATAAATTCGTAGAACAGGAATTTGGGGACTGCGTGCTTTATGTTGATACTAATCAATCAGCAGAGCATGTTAGTGAAGAGATTGATAACCATATGCAATGGATCAAAAACAACCCGGATAAAGCTAGAGAACTAGCGCGATGCGCCCATCAAATATTTCAAAACCGGTTTACTTTTGAACAGCAGCTGCTCAATGTGGCTGCCGTCCAGGAAAGCCTGATGGACTCAGCTAGAAACAAAAACTAATCCTTAATTATAAGTTACCCACAAGTTTGGTAATGTCGAGCATACGGTTGGAAAAGCCCCACTCATTATCGTACCAGGCTGCAACTCTCAGAAACTTGTCGCCAACAACTTTGGTCTGCGTCGCATCAAAGGAACAGCTTGCTGAGTTGTGGTTAAAATCAGTTGATACCAACTCCTCAGTGACATAATTAAGAATTTCAGGCATTTTATGCGCGGCTTCTTTAAAAGCATTATTTACGCTTTCTTTGCTGACTGGCATAGACGTATTTACTTTGAGATCTACCAAAGACACATTTGGCACAGGAACTCGAATCGCCACCCCATCAAGCTTTCCTGCAAGTTCAGGAAGCACCAGCCCCAGAGCTTTGGCTGCCCCCGTAGATGAAGGTATCATCGAAAGCGCAGCGGCACGTGACCGCCTCTTATCTTTGTGTGAAGCATCGAGAAGGCTTTGATCGTTGGTATACGCATGCACTGTAGTCATAAAACCCTGCTCGATAGTAAATGTCTCATGCAGAACTTTGGCAACATGCGCCAGACAATTGGTGGTGCAAGAACCTATGGAAATCACTTGCTGAGAAGCATTTAAAAGCCGATCATTCACACCGTAGACAACAGTGGCATCAGCTCCATCGCAGGGAGCCGAAACTATAACTTTTTTTGCGCCTGCTGTAAGATGTTTTGCTGCCAGATCGCGTTTGGTAAACGCTCCACTGCACTCAAGTACTATACCTACACCAAGTTGATTCCAGTCAATTTTTGCCGGATCTTTTTCCCTGATAACCTTGATTTGGGTGCTGCCAACCTCAAGAATGTCTTCACCTATTGCTTTAACATGCGGTAAGATTCCGTGCGTTGAATCATGCTTGAGAAGATGGGCATGAATATCGAGCTCGCCGAACCCAATATTGATCGCCAGGCACTGCAGATCCGATTCTTTCCGCGCAAGCAGCGCACGAAGAATGCATTTGCCAATTCTTCCAAAGCCATTAATTCCAAAAACTGTCATACTTTCATCCGATGATTATTATGTTTTGTATATGGCGAAAGCATATGTTATGCAAGTATTTTAACTATATAAGTCTAGGGCTTGATACAATTACCTGAACTGCATTTGAAATGCTCATTAATAACATTATTCACGGGCACACTTTTCTCCCTTAGTTTCTTCCCTTAAAAAACGCCTAAAACTTTGCTCATTTATAAAAGATTCTATATGGATGCTATCGTCTCCTCTACAGCCAGCACTATAACTAAAACTCAATTTTACAGATTCTGGTTCTTGATAGTACGTACTACTTTGAACTTCCCGAATAGCAGCGCTATCATAAAAATATTCCATAATTAAATTCACTATAGGATTTCTTACTATAGGACTTTGCACCATAGGGCTTTTGGCAATCTCTTTAATAGAGAAAAAATTGCTAAGCCTTACAAATGTGTCTATTGCAATGAAGGCATGTGTTTTTCCAAGCTTCTTAGCAAGAACACCCGGGGTGCAAACTTCATCTTTAAATTTAACCTGCCTTGGTAATAATTGTGGTTTTTCTTTTAGTTGCTCTCTAACTTGTTGTATTGGCGCAGAACACAAATACTCTACAATATTCTCATCTAAGAGTATTGCAAGGTGCAGAGCGCATTTTTTCGGATTGATATTCACAGCATTCATAACCGCCATAATATTAAGGCAGACTATGGCTGCAGGACGCGTTTCTTCTTCACCCCATCCTTCATAAAAATATCCTGTACATTGAACCATTTCACTGGCCTTCCGAGGTTTTTTACCTTCTTTGGCAGGAAATTTCAATCCAACTCCAAGCTCAAAGAGCTTTACCGCAGCGCTTATTCCCCATTTATTTGCGCATATTTTTACAATATTTTGAAGTATGAATATAGCTTCATTATTATCCACTTTAAATCTATGCGAACAATAAAAAGTGTTCCATATTATCCTGGAACCAGCATATTCCTCGAACTTTGCATGTTTTAAAAATGTTATTAAAAATCTGGCATTTACTTGGTTACGGTACATGTATTCAAATGTTGAAAATTTTGATATCCTTTTTATAGTATCAGCATCTAAACTAGGGTGCGCCCCTTCTTCGAACATCATTAGCGTTTTTTCAGGCAACACTTTGCGGTTTAATACAGCTCCATAATCGAGCAGTTCAGATGCGCATTGATCAAAATTTTTCGCTACAGCCCACTTTATTAAGGGTTCTACGACACCATCACAAGAATATAAGAAGCTATTAGGTTGCCCGCCCTTTTCTAATAAAAGCTGGGTTGCTCTTAATTCATTAGACGAAACAGCAGTAACTAACAAACTTGAGTAAACTGTTTGAAGTGGCTTTTTACAATAGTTTTTTGGGAATTGAAATACGAAGTTGCAATAACCTCTCCCTGCCATAAATTGATAAAAATCGCCTTCATTATCAGAAACAATACCAGTATAATAGAAAGTTAAAGGATAGTTAATTAAATCTCTACTTCCTTCATGGTCACTAATGGTATGAAAGTTGTCTATAATATATGCTACAATACTTAAATCTCTTTGCATTTCAGCTTCAGTTTTTTCTATACCAGTTTTTGTAAATGAACTGCGCATAAGACGAACGCATAGCATAAGCATGCTTTCTATATCCCATTCTTCCATACTTTCCAAGAACGAAGCATCACAGTCTTCGTCTATATTACTGAGAACATAACCACGGAATATTCTTAGCGCTTCCTTACGGTTTGTCACTTCATCTTGTGAAGAAGAAGATGATGATGAGGAGGAGGACGAAGAAGAAGATGATGATGAGGAGGACGAAGAAGATGATGATGATGAGGAGGAGGAGGATGCAGCAACTTCTGTAGGCATATGAAAACATATATCTTCTTGCGTAGCTTCAAACAAAGGTGAATACCTTGACCCCGGCACCATTTCAACTTGTTTTTCTAATTGGGCTTGAGCTTGTAAAAACTCTATTGGCTCATTAATTTGACTCAAATGCCTGTCACGAGTATTAGCATAGCTAAGCAATAAATTTTCAGGTACATCAGCCCCTTGCTCGAATATAACAGACTTATGTGCCAGTCGATTTCTTTCTCTTCTAACCACATCGGCTCTATGGAGAAAACCGGCCACTTCTGAACAGACAGGTAAATATCGAGCTTGCCTTATGTTCTCACCTAGAAATTGCTTAGATAATATCACAAGCGCTTGCATAGGAAGAGACTGGTTTATATCCTTTACACTGGTTAAACATTGATCTGTTACCTGCATTATCTCGTGGCAGTTTGAAAATAAATCTAAAAGAGAGTATGGGTTTGACCTTCTACCACCGGTATACTTATACCCACTAGATTGAGATGCTAAATCTACATCGCATTTAAATGGCGCTCTTATCATTGTCTTCAGTGAAGCAGGAACACCAGCATACTGATCAATTACCGCTGTTAAAGCAGCCAGGGTTTCATTTGCTTCTCCTAAGATGACAGAACTAGCTGCTGTATCATAGCTTGAATGCAAGTAATAAAAACTCTTAAAATGGGCAACTGTGGAACGCAATACGAAACTTTTAAACTTGTTATGCCTGCTTTTACCATATATTCCTCCTAGGTCAGGATACTTCCTTCTAACCTCATAAGGAATGTTATCTAAAGCCGCACCTAAATTTTGATAATGAAGTTGAATCAAAGCTAAGATATCTAAGTTACCGTCATGTTTATAAAGCGGTATAACATGCATTAATATTGCAGCGTTAAAAATAGCGTTACTGATATTTATCAATGCATACTTATCTGGATCTGATAAAGCTGATTTATCAATAGCAGAATATATTTTATCATAATTGGCGCGCATAATTAACCATCTACAATTGATCATTTCAGCGACAATTATAACCAAATTCAATAATCAAGTCAATTACCTAAGCATTATTGCGATAAATAATACTTAGTATAGATTTTTTATAATTAATCTTTGATGGATTTTACGCTTTTGATCCAGCGTTTATTATCCTTATCTGGATGAACAGACTTTATTTTCTCATCACTCCACTTATGCTCAATGTCTTCAAGAGGCTTTATATATTGCTTACTAGCCTCAACAATATCTGTATTAAATTTAGGCATAAGTTTCTTATAGAGATTATCGAACATCCAAAGCTCAGTCGCAGGAAATGCCTTATAGACTTCAGCGATATTAAAAGCATAGTCAGCCGCCTTCCCAGAAACTTCCTTTGCCATTGCAAGCAATTGGAAATATCGGGTAAATAATTCAGAACCTATCTGGTCTACAGGATAACCCTTTACCTCAGTAACCAAAACACCATTAATCGCCGAACCTAGAGATAAGTTGCCAAAATTACGTCCCTTAATATCAGAAATTATGGCTTTTTTAAAACCTTCACCTAGTTGTACTTCAGCTTCTTTTTCTACCATATGTCCAATCTCATGAATTATTACGTCTGGCGTAATTTTACGTATGGTAATTGTATATTCTTTTTTTGCAACAACTTTATTAAGAAGCTTATTAAATATACCACCTTCTATAGTCATGCAATTCCCTTCATCCAGGTGGAACATCTCTTTAGGGGTGATTTTAAAATAGAGTTTTTTCTCATAAGCCTTGGACGCGACCAGATCCATCATCGGCTTAAATATCTCATACTGATAAACTCTGGCAACCACTTCCATAAAGTTATCGATGAGAAAGCGTTCAGATGCAGTACTGACAGAGCGAATAATCTCCAGGGGATCTAGCCTCTTTACCAAACCTTTCATAAAACCTATTTATCTGGCTGAATCTCTAAGGTCTTTTTAGCAACTTTTTCAATACAGTTCAAGCCCATAATTTTAAGCCCTCCACCGGAAAGTTGCACGTTCATATTGCAATTTGCCGAGGTCAACATTTTCTCATATCTTTCTATGCCCATACTTGATGGAGCATCATACATAATCACTTCATCGGCATGAAATGAAACCAGAGCCTCAGTGGGCTTCGCCCCCAATTTAAACTGAATTTCACTTTGCCTGTAAAAGTACCTCGTAGGATTTCTGAGGATTTTACTCATATAATCAACATACTCACCCCGGCTTAAATTAATACCCTCATTCTGCAGGACATTATCAGGATTATCGGGATCAATCAAAAAAGTTGTTTTAATGAAGCGTGCATCGCTATCTGCATAGAAATCAAAGAAGGATTTGATAGAATCAGGATCACGCTTATTAAAAATGTTCCTGATCTTCCCCAATAGATCATTAACATTAGCCTCATTTATTTTTTTCTCAAGACTAGTATCCTGTTGCGTGCTGCCTCCCTGCGCAATTGCAGAGATACTTCCCAGCGTGATTAATGACAGAATTGTTACAGTTTTTAAAAACATCATTGACGGTTATTCAAGTTTAATATTAGAATCTCTACATCTATTTAACAAACAAGCACGGTGTGGGTCAACAAAAAGGTTTAAAATTATGCTATTCCTTCCCAGAAGGCGATCAAAGTTTCTTAGTACTCTCATTCAAAAGCAAAAGCTTAGTTTCACTGCACTCCTAATCATCAACTCATTATTGGGCACAGTCTTACCTCTATTTTGTTATGAAGCTGTCTCAGAATTGGATAAGATTGTCTTGTTAGCAAGGCATAGAGATTTTAATGACATACAAATAATGCCGGGTTTGTTTTGCATTTTAACCCTTGGCATCATGATAATTGTTTTGCATCATATGCGAAATATCCTCTCGGCATATTATTTCCCGATGCTTGCAAGCAATTGTAGGGAACTTAGTTTCTCGCAAATACTTAGCAACAGCTATCAGTTTTTCAAAAGAAACCACGCCTCTCATACTATTGATATTATTAATAAGTTGTCTGATAAAACCGTGGATACTGCAAAATGGCTTTATTTAGCTGCGATGAACCTATCAGCGGTATTGGCTATTACTGTAATTTTAATTGTAATCAATAAGTACTTAGCAATTATATTTTTAGTTTGGTGGCTTATAATTACTATAGTTTGCATTACCGGCTCCAACTTCATATGCAAATACATTTCTTCAGCGGATACTACCGCAAACACTTTTCACCATCAGGCAACAGATGCTATAGCAAATTATATAGAAGTCAGGCTAGGCAATAAAATTGACAAAGAGCATAACATCATTAGAAGAAGAAATAACCACGTTTTCCAGTCCGTCAAAAGGATCGGTCTTTTCTTTTTTAATCTCGAGCTTGCGTGCTCTATATTTTCTATTGGAATAATTGTTATTTTCATTTCCAACGCTATTTGGTTCTGGAATGAGCACTTCATTGTAACTCAAGACTTCGCTTTTCTTGCTATCTCTGTTATCTTTATTTACCTATTGCCTGTACCATATTTGCGGGGCTGCATTGCCACCAGATCCGCTTATATTACAATTAGAGACCATTTAAAATATTTGACGAACTTTGCCAGCACAAGTGATAGCGCCAAAGCGAAGGATCTTACGGTTACCAAAGGCAAAATCGAATTTAAAAAAGTCACACTTAAATACCAACAAAATGATAATGTGTTCAAAGATAAAACTCTAACTATTCAAGCGGGGCAGAAGGTTGCACTGGTTGGGCTTTCCGGCAGCGGCAAAACCACTTTCAGCCACATGATTCTCCGGTTAATTAAAGTGACTTCAGGTAGAATATTCATCGATGGTCAGGATATCAGCAATGTTTCTCTTAAGTCACTTAATAACTCCATCACCATTCTCGAGCAGGAACCAAAGCTCTTTAAACGCAGCATTCGGGAGAATATCAGTTATGGCGTCAAAAACGCAAAAGAAGAAGATATTGTAGACGCAGCAATTAAAGCCTGCTGCCATGATTCCATAATGAATCTTGATAAAGGTTATGACACTATTGTGGGCGAGCGTGGAGGCAAACTCACGCAGGGGCAGAAATATAGAATCCTCATTGCACGAGCCATTCTAAAAGACTCAGCAATCATTATTATTGATGAGCCTGATTTTGACCTCGATGCAATTTCTGCAAAGCAGATTAAGGAGGCTCTGGGCTATCTTTTTGCCAAAAAAACTGTTATCATCATCGCTCACTGGTTGGAGACCCTTAAGAAAGCCGACAGAATCTTGGTTTTCTCGAGAGGCACAATCGTTGAGGATGGTAATCACCAGGAGTTGCTTCGCTATGATGATGTCTATGCATCACTATGGTATATGCAGGACGGCGGTTATCTGCCTGGTACATTTGATAAATAATGGGAGCTTATGAAAACCGCATTTATTTTCCCTGGTCAGGGATCACAATTCACAGGAATGGGTAAGGAGCTTTATACCACTTTTCGCGAAGCCAAAGATGTTTTTCAGGAAGTGGATGACACGCTTAAGCTAAAACTCTCGCAACTGATTTTTGAGGGAGACTTTGATGAACTCACCCTCACTCATAATGCTCAACCCGCAATTATGACTGTATCGATGGCAGCGATGCGAGTACTAGAAAAACAAGGCGGGCTTCAGATTAACAAAGTCGCGGCGTTTGTTGCCGGCCATTCCCTTGGCGAATACAGTGCACTTTGTGCAACTCATGCGATCAGCCTTCACGATACTGCACGGGTACTTCGCGTACGCGGCACAGCGATGAGAGATGCCGCACAGCATAACGAAGGTGCAATGGTTGCTTTGCTGGGTGCGACTTTAGATTCTGTATCAGCTATCATAAGTGAATCTTCAGCCCAAGGCTTGTGCCAGATTGCCAACGCTAATGGGGCTGGTCAGTTCGTCCTAAGCGGTCATACCGCGGCAATTAACTATGCTGCTCAATGCGCCCAAAACCATGGGGTTAAAAAAGCTATAAAGCTTAATGTAAGTGGGGCATTTCATTCCAATCTGATGAAGGGTGCAGAGCCTGCGGTACTTCATGAATTAAATCATATCACGTTTTCTCTACCTAGCGCCCCGGTCATCGCGAACATAACTGCTGAGCCAGTTTCTTCTATTGAAGACATTAAGAAGCTACTGCTTCAACAAATTTGCGGGATGGTAAAATGGCAGCAAACTATGGAATACATGATAGAGCATGGAGTAACCAGATTTGTAGAAATCGGCCCGGGCAAGGTTTTGACTACAATTGCCAAACGCATGTTGGATGGAGCAGAAGTTATTAACATTCACTCACCCTCAGATATTGAGGGCTTTCTACTATAGGCGCGACTGTTCAATTGTTAATAAAATTAATGAATGCTTATTTATTTTTCTTGAATATCCGGATATATGTGTTATTGATAGGTGCTGAATTTCAAGAAAGGGTTATGCATGAGAAACAAGCTTCTAGCTTCACTATTAGTATTTTTGGCACCTACGGTAAGTACAGCACTAGAGCCTGCAAAAGTTAAATTGACCGGTAGGGTTGATACAATGGCCGGCTACGTTAAGGAAAGCAATAGTTATAGAAATATCAACCCAGCAGATCCTACAAGTGATAAGTTCCACAAAAGCGCAATTGTTAATGACTCACAGCTTACCCTCAATATAGATGGCAAAGCCACAACAGACTTTTCCTATGGTGGCTTTATTAGATTGCATACCGATGCCAGTCAAGCAACTAACAACGAGCTAACCTTCGGCGATAAGACCATGATCTATGTCCAGCATGAAAAGATCGGCCGTTTAGAAGGCGGTAATATGCCAGGTGCGGGTGGACTATTTGAAATGGATGTTCCGCTTTTTGAAGTGGGCACTTTGGGCGTTGATGGCTTTTGGAGCCAGTGGGTTGGCCAAAGGTCTAAAAAATACTATACATCAATTTACCCTATTAATCATGACAGCACTGTGCGATCAAGAGGGTTTGAATTTATCATAGCTCCAGATTTGCCTTCTAACTACTCTGGTAACTATTATTCCGATGCACCTAAGCTCAACTTCTTTACCAGACCTGTTACCGGCTTAACTCTTGGTTTGGCGTATATTCCCGATCTTGACAGTCACGGCACCATAACCGGAGTAGCTTTAAAAACCAACGGGCCAACCGATCCAGATCGCGCCAAAAACCCTGCTACTTTTAAGCAAATTTTTAGCGGTGGCGGCACCTATGAAACAAAATTCTATACTGACTACACTGTCAAAGTTGGCCTCTCTGGAGAAGTGGGTAAAGCCAAGAAATCAATGATACATGATTTAAAAGCCATGGAAGTCGATATTGCCTTAAAATATAAGGACTTTAAGGTTACTTCTTCTTATGGAAACTGGTATAACTCATTCACTTTGAAAAGTAAGGTTCCTAATTCTAAACGTAAGGCTGAATACTGGACTTTGGCGTTTGGTCAGGAAATTGGAAAATTCCGTTATGCACTCGGATTTATGCATAGTGCCAGAGCCGGTGGAATCGAAGCCCTTGCTTCTAAAGAGTCTCTGCCTGCTTCTGTTGGACCATTTCCTGTAGTACAACTTCCTATACTTTTAGCAGATTATGGAACTAACAAACTCAATATGGGTACTATAGACGTCGATTACAACCTTGCTAAAGGATTTACTCCGTATCTAGGCTTAGCTATATTCCAGTTTAAAGAATCAAGTGGAAGAGCACCGACGAATTTATTTGATACTGGCACTGGGATATTCCTACCTCTTGGATCAACACCTTCTTCAAGGCATACTGATACCGGATATGCTATAATGGGTGGTACAAGAATTATATTCTAGCGCACTAGATAGTTTGACTTTGAGGAAAAATAATGATAGGAGGATAGCACGACTATCCTCTTTTTAATTGGATTATGAAATATATGTTAAAGAAATTTACAGTACTTATAAGCTTGGTATCACTTGCGGCCTGTTCTGGCACAGGATTTGAAGCGGTTGATAATGATTACCCTAAATCCCGCGATGAGGTAATTGCTGATAGAGTTGGCAAACTAACCGGAGAAGGTATTGTTCTCATTGGCGGAAAAAGAAAGCCAGGCAATAGCGCCACTACTGACAGCATCAATGTAAATAGCTATTTATGGCGCGCGACTCTGGATACTGTTTACTCTATGCCACTTAATTCCGCAGACCCATTCGGAGGAGTGATCATGACTGATTGGTATCAGAACAGCGAAGGCTCTCGCGAGAGATATAAGCTCAATATATATATTATAGGAGCTGAACTAAGATCCGATGCTATACGTGTCAAAGTTTTCAAGCAAAAGCTTGATGGCAAAGGCACATGGAAGGATGTCGAAGCCAGCTCAGAAATGGAAGCTGAAATCGAAAATAGAATTCTTCTACGCGCTCGTGAGATCAAAGTTGGAAGCGACAATTAATACCAATTTCTGCTAGAAAATCCTCATCGTGTGATATCACTATCAGGCCACCTGGATATGCACGCAACACGGCAATCATGTGAGCGCGCGTCTCAAGATCAAGGTTATTAGTAACTTCATCCAGGATCAATAGGCGCGGCGTCTTCGCTGAAATTAGCGCAAGTGACAGTCTCATTTTTTCACCACCCGAAAGCATTTGCACCTGGCTGTTGACCTCCTCGTTTTTGCGAAAGAGATAGTCGTTAAGGTGGCACCTTATTTCCGCTGGCGTCCAACGTGGCACTGAATTAGCGATCAAGGCATATGGGGTACTATCAGAATCAAGGGTAGCATAGTGCTGGTCCAGATAACCTATATCTTCAGACTTAGGTGTATACCACTCCCCTGCCCTGCAAATTTCAGGCCTGCCCATGAGTGCTTTTATCAAGGTAGATTTACCAGAACCATTGTCGCCGGTAACCGCTAAACGATCTCTGGCATTCATATGCAAACTGATATCTTTGATTATAGCTTGGGTATAACCACACTGTCCTTCACTCACCGAGATTATGGTTTGGTTGCCAATGTCATGGGCAGAAAGCGAGAACTTAGGAGTTATAACTTCAGGAAGGCGAATGTTACCTAGCCGTTCAAGAACTTCACCTTTTGCAGCCCCAATTCGTCTTTTGTTTTTACTATGGGTTAGCTGGCCTCTGCCCTGCGCGCTGCGGAGCGCCATTTTATCGTCAGCATATTTCTTCTCGCCATGCACCTTGCTCTTATGAGCCCTCTCCTGTTCGCGCATAAGATCCTGGTGGCTCTTCTTTTTTTCCTTTTCCAATTGTATTAGTTCAAAAGCGATGCTGTTTCTTTCCTTCTGCCTATAGTACATATAGTCATCGTAGGCACCGTTGAAGATATGAATTTTGCCACTTTCAATGTGCCAGAGTTCATCTATACAGTTACGAAGAAATTCCACATCATGGGTGACTACTATTAGTGTGCCAGCATAAGACTGCAGCATGCGCATAAGCGACTTACGGTTGCTGCGGTCGAGGTGATTGGTAGGCTCATCAAGACACAGCACCTGTGGGTTATTGCTCAAAGCCTGGCTTAGCATAGCGTTAAACCTCTGCGCGCCGCTTAGGCATGTGAGATCAGTAATCACCTGCTCAACAAAACCAAACTCCAGATTTTCAGGAATTGAAAGCTCACCATCAGATGGTTCTATTAGCCCCTGGAGTATCTTTAATAAAGTTGATTTACCGCTACCATTTTGGCCAATAATTGCTATGCGTTTGCCCGCATGAACACGCACGCTAAACCCTGCAAAACAGGTTTTATGTGGCAAAATATAGGAGAGATCCTTTAGGATAATTGGGGTATGGGACATATATTTCTCGATAAGTTGGGAATCTAGACTACATGGCCTTAGTGGCGCAGTAACCACCCCAAACGCTTGGGGATTTTATCGGGAAATATTATTCATGTCTTAACTGCTATTTAGTTGCTTAATAGAGATTATAGCATAAAACTACTCAGAAAATCAATGCTTCTATACAACTAATAAAGCTACACCGATAGCAATTACTCATACCCTCTTCACATTAATCATTACAGGCGCCACCAATGCATTATTTAAGCTTTCGCAGCATTTTTGTAATATTTTCTTAATACTAACATGATAGAATTGGAATGTTCTATTATATTGCTAATAGTTTAAAGTACTAAGAATAAATATTAACGTTAATAAGGATCTTTTAAAAATGAGCTATAAAGTTGTTTTTTTTGGCGACAGCCTCTCAGATAATGGTAAAATTTGCAGGTCAACCGGAAGTGGAAAATTGTGGAGCGAGATTTTTCCAGACCTGATTGGAGCAAGCGTTATTGAAA
Organism: Alphaproteobacteria bacterium; assembly: GCA_013288625.1. GTDB lineage: Bacteria > Pseudomonadota > Alphaproteobacteria > Rickettsiales > Midichloriaceae > JABDBN01. Next base: position 30,700 of record JABDBN010000005.1, read on the forward strand.
ACTATGCTAAATGCGGAGCCAATACAAACCACTTGACAGAACAGATTGAAGACTATCGCAAGCAAACAATGCCAAAAGATAATATACTATACGATTGGTTCTTTAAAAAGCAACAGACCGACATTGTTGTTTATAGCTTATTGATCGGCGGCAATGATTTTTTGACTTTGAATCCATTTTATATATTTTGGAATATTGAAAACTCAATTAAAGAACTAAATCAAATATCTGATGGTAATAAAAAGCACTTTTTAGTTTTTGACCTCCCTTCATTTAGCAATGTACCTGTTGCTTCAAATATTGGAGGCAAGCTCTTAAATGCTATTACTCCTGCTGCTTCTAAAATTAGCAAGTACTACCATACTATATTACCCGAATCATTAAGTTACGGTTTAGACTTTACTCTCTCAAATATGGGAAAATTGACGATTGAGAAAGGTGTTAATTTATTAAGTTCACTATTGCTAAATACTGTTGGCTTTCTTTATTCATACAAAATGAATAATTTAGTAGAAAAATTGCAGTTGTTTGAATATAGCGTAACTAAAATTAACTTGGACGATTTTTATAAAAACGTAGGAGCAAACTTAACTGCAAATGGTTTTAGTGAAGATCTACAATGCCTAACTTCTTCGGGCTGCAAAGCAGGTCTATTTTATGACGAGATCCACCCTTCAGCGCACTCGCATCAACTACTTGCCGAGTATGTGGCGGCTTCCTACAATGAAGCTTTCTAGGACAGCTGAGACGAGTCTAATAGCACAATATTTCCAGCATGATTTGCATATTCTAATATTAAACTCTCTGCTTTAGAATATAAAAGAGCTTTGCGAGAATAAGATAATTCATAGCTATTTAACTGCTCTTCAGATAAATATGCGCCCGCAGCCCCATCATAACCAGCTGCATTGAATACGTCACTTACAAAATTGACACAATTATGTTCAATAACCTGGTAGGCGCATTGATCAAAGTTATTTTCTTTGCAGGCATTTTTAGTATTTTCAATATAGGTATTGATTTTGGCAAATTCATCATCGGAAATTAAGAACTCAACTCGAGGGGAATTTGCTATTTTAGAATTAAGTTTTTGAGCTGTTTCATCTCCAACATTGCCAATTTTACGGTCAAACAAATGAATCTGTTTAGTATAGGATGCATAAGAGACGCCTGTGAGTGCAGTTACTATAGCAAACATTCCTGCATACAATGGCGAACTACCAGTAGCTAGGCACAAGGGTAGGCTAGGGATTAATGCTACAGCTGCGATTGATCCACCAATATATTGAGCTCCCTTAAAACTCGAGTCTACCTCATCGGAATTAAAATCACTTCTAGGAGAAAAACCAGCAACATACGATTTGTCTGCACTTTTTACCCCCATAAATGCATGTGATGGGTGAAAATATGCGATGAACTTTTTAGTCCGGTCTTCCATTGGTGTTTCGACATGCTCTTTTATATACTCATAAACTTTCTCGGCATTATGACCTTTGATTAATAATCTCTTTCCACTTTTGAGTTTTACCAAGGTGTCACAATTATTTTGTGCTATAGTAAGGTGCTCTAAATCAATATCATTAAGGTTTAATTTAGATATGTTATCCTGGTGCACAAAACATGAGTCGATAACAGAAGGATAAAGATAATTTTCTTTATCAGCATGGATTCTTTCGCTGATAAATTTATATACCTTAGAATTTAGCTCAGTATCACCAACTCTCGCCAAAGTCTTTGCGAGCTCCTGGACAGAAGCTTCAGAAGCCGAGACTTTAATATATTCAAGAAACTTCGCACATTGTGGGTTACTTGCATAATTATCAACCATGTATTTTACGATAGCAGCAACCTTATCATCCATAAATGCACCCTGAGCTACCAGGAATACTTTCTTAAAGTATTCAGCATCTTTTCTCATCTCTAAACTTAACAACAAAAGCTCCAATGAGATCTTATTGGGAGCTTTTTCCAAAATATATTCAGCTACAGAGTACTTTTCGGTATTCTGGGAAATACTATAACTCTTAAAAAGAGTTTCCAGGGTTAAGGAATTGATTTTGTTAACAAAATCACTGTTATCTAAAAACTCTTTTTGAGCATCAATGTTTGACCGCAGTAGAAGCTCATTAAGAAGTTCAGGATCCATTAAATGTAAAAACTTTTTGACTAATTTACGCTCAAGTGAGCTATCAAGCGAAGCGCACGAAATATGAGTGTTTAATGCTGAAATAAACAGACTTTTCAAATCATCCCGGAGCTCTTTTACACCTGACTTGTAGAGCCCCTTAAGGTTATTGGCATTGATATCTCTGTAACTCTTGATGTATTCCTTGAGTTCATTAACCTCTTGCTTGATATTGTTGTTAATAGCGTTGATGCTTGGAGTGTAATTTTCCAGAAGCTTATTCATTTCTTCTGTACCGATTTCCATCATTAATTCTATTAACTCATAACCAGCCAGGAACTTAGTCGCGATTGCAAGTTTTTCACTTCTTATTCCCAAGCTATGAGGTAGCATTGCTTTGATTTTGGGCAGATCAACAAAAGCAGACATCCAAAAGTAGGCTTTTTTTAATATTGGAAAGGATTGAGATCTAAAAAAACCTGCACTTCTACCAACATTAATAGCAGCGTCAGTGAATTCAAGTTCAAGCATTTCCATAATTTCTTTGCTGAATTCAGCAGTTTCAACGCCTGCATGAAGCGCTGCATTACCTATAGCTTCCGCTGCAGGGATACCATAATCAGTTGCCACTTGCCCAATTCCTTTTGCAGTTGCTACTCCTGCATGAAGCGCTGAATTACCTATAGCTTCCGCTGCAGGGATGGCATAATCAGTTGCAGCGTGCCCAACACCTTTAATAGTTCCAACACCTACGTCAAGCGCTACCCCTCCAACAGCTCCGGCTGCAGGGATGGCATAGTCAGTAGTTGCATGCCCAACACCTTTAATAGTTCCAACACTTACGACAAGCGCTGCACCAACTACAGCTCCGGCTGCAGGGATGGCATAGTCAGTTGTTGCATGCACAACACCTTTAACAGTTCCAACACTTACGTCAAGCGCTGCACCAACTACAGCTCCGGCTGCAGGGATGGCATAGTCAGTTGTTGCGTGCCCAACACCTTTAATAGTTCCAACACCTACGTCAAGCGCTGCACCAACTACAGCTCCGGCTGCAGGGATGGCATAGTCAGTTGTTGCATGCCCAACTCCTTTTATTGTTCCAACACCTACGTCAAGCGCTACCCCTCCAACAGCTCCGGCTGCAGGGATGGCATAGTCAGTAGTTGCATGCCCAACTCCTTTTGCAGTGGCAATACTTGCATCAAGTGCTGCACCAACTACAGCTGCTGCTGCAGGGATGGCATAGTCAGTAGTTGCATGCCCAACTCCTTTTATTGTTCCAACACTTACGTCAAGCGCTGCACCAACTACAGCTCCGGCTGCAGGGATGGCATAGTCAGTAGTTGCATGCCCAACACCTTTAATAGTTCCAACACCTACGTCAAGCGCTGCACCAACTACAGCTCCGGCTGCAGGGATGGCATAATCAGTTGTTGCATGCCCAACACCTTTAATAGTTCCAACACTTACGTCAAGCGCTGCACCCACTACAGCTCCGGCTGCAGGGATGGCATAATCAGTTGTTGCATGCCCAACTCCTTTTATTGTTCCAACACCTACGTCAAGCGCTACCCCTCCAACAGCTCCGGCTGCAGGGATGCCATAGTCAGTTGTTGCATGCACAACACCTTTAATAGTTCCAACACTTACGTCAAGCGCTGCACCAACTACAGCTCCGGCTGCAGGGATGGCATAGTCAGTAGTTGCATGCCCAACTCCTTTTATTGTGCCAACACTTACGTCAAGTGCTGCACCAACTACAGCTCCGGCTGCAGGGATGGCATAATCAGTTGCAGCGTGCCCAACACCTTTTATTGTTCCAACACCTACATCAAGTGCTACACCTCCAACAGCTACAGCGGCAGGGATGCCATACTCAGTAGTTGCATGCCCAATTCCTTTCGCAGTGGCAACACCTGCGTGAAGTGCTGCACTACCTGCAGCTTCCACAGCTGGAATGCCATACTCAGTAGTTACATGCCCAATACCCTGAACAGTTGCAACTCCTGCATTACCTACAACTTCTGCTGCATCTAACGCCAAATTAATAACTTTACTTTTGAGTGTACTTTTCGGAGGCCCGGGGTTGTTCTCAACTGCTTGATCTATTTTTATAAGTATTGGATATTTCGCAGCATAGTCCACAACCTTTCTTATATAAGGTATTTTTTTGCCATTATTTTCATTTAAATAATATGAAATTCTATACATTACTTATATTTACAATTTTTTCTTAAAATAATTGTATCACAGCAATGTTACGGGGATATTTCCATTGTATTAAGGAAATATTAAATTTTACGTAGATTTAATTTAATAAACTTTGTTTTATCATTGAAGCCACCAGTTTATACAAGACACCTGATGGCAATAAGATTGACGCTCTACCTTAGGGTTAACTCACCAACATCAATCATCATCGCGTTTATAGCGGTCAAAACGCTTACCTATTTTAAGCAAGCATGGGGTGAAAAATAGCGTTAGGATGGTCGCGAACGTCAACCCGCCGGCGATCGAGGCAGAGAGCTGGCGCCACCACTGGCTCGATGGAGCATCATAGGTGATATCCCGGTCAATGAAGTTGATGGTTAAACCAAAAACCATTGGCAATAATCCAAGCACCGCAGTAGTGGCCGTAAGCAATATCGGCCTAAGTCGCTGGCTTCCTGCCCGCAAAATCGCCTCATCAAGCTTCATACCATCTTTGCGCAGATGCTGGTAAGTATCGATAAAAAGAATATTGTTGTTGAGGACAATCCCGCCTAAAGCAATCACCCCTACCCCACACATAACCACACCAAATGGCTGCATGGTAACGATAAGCCCAATAAGCACGCCAACTGTAGAAAGGAATACCGCACTCATAATGATGAAAGTGTGGTAGAAATTATTGAATTGAATGAGCATGATCATGAACATCAGCACCAGAGTGAGCATAAAAGCGTGACCTAAAAAGTCGGAGGCTTCTTTCTGATCTTCATCTTCACCCTTAAAAACCACATGTATATTCTTATCCAGCTTTGCCCCAGCAAGCCAAGCTTTAAGCTGCTTCACTTTGGTATCCACAAGCTCGCCTTCATTAACATCCGCCTTTATGGTGATTACCCTTTCGCGGTTCATGCGCTTGATTTCACTGACTTGTGGTTTAGGTACCAGAGTAATAAAATTACTGATTGGCACTACTTTGCCATCAAACGTAACTACATTCACATTTTGCAGCATCTTAATGTTGCGATACTCAGGAGGGAATCTCAGCATGATATCCACTTCATCAGTAGCATCTTCAGGACGATATGAAGATATTTTCAAACCAGTGGTTATAAGCTGAATGGTATTGCCGATCGTGCCGATATCAATCCCAAACTGAGCTGCCTTCTCCCTATCGACTATGACTTGCCATTCAATGGCTTTGGATGGCCTGCTATCTTCAACTTGCCTAAAACCTCCAATCCGGTTCATTGCAGCTCTTATGGCATCAGCAGTTACAGGGAGTAATGCGGCGTCGTGAGAATTAATATTTATCTGAATTGGCTTCTCAGGAGGAGGCCCCGGGTTGTTTTCGATTATCTCTACTTCCACACCACTGATACTCTTTACCTGTTCCTTTATATCATGAAGGATATACTTCGCCTTACGCCTGTGCTTCCAATCCGTGAATTCAACAAATATAGAGGCTATGGTGTCCTTTGGCACTGAGGTATCTGTAGTAAAATTACCTGCCTTAGCATAAAACACACCAACTTCCTTGCTAAAGGGAATGATCTTCTCTTCGACCTGGTGCATTATATCATCGCGTTCCGCCAGTGAAAGATTGCCGGGCGACTTGATAATCAACCGGGCATTATCTGGCTCAATCTTTGGGAAAAATTCCACACCGGTTCCCAAAGCGAAAAAGAAAATATACACTGCAACAAGCGTAGCTATGATTACTGAAACAAATGCACGGGGATTTTCCAGCACCTTCCTGAGATATTTCAGATACTGGCCAGTAAATCCACTAACATGCTTTAGATTGCCTTCTTCAGAGGCTTTGATATCAGCAAGATGTTTCTTATTAACTTTGCTCGCCTTACCAAATGCAGGTCCAAGAGCAGGCTGAAAGAACAAAGCAAATAATAGCGAATTAGTCAAAATTGCAATTGTAGTAATAGGCAGGTATTTCATAAATTGCCCGACAATGCCCGGCCAAAAAAGGAGCGGCAGAAACACAACTATTTTTACAATGGTCGAAGTAAAGATCGGCCATATCATCCTTTTGGCTGAAATAATGAAAGCGCTATCAAGTGGCGTGCCATCAAGCATTAGCCGGTCTGCATATTCACTGACGACAATCGCATCGTCCACAATGAGACCAATTGTCAGAATCAGACTGAATAAAACCACAGTGTTCAAGGTCAGTTGCATAGTCGAAAGCATAAGGATGCCCACGAGGAAAGCCGTGGGGATCGAAAGAGAAATCAAAAAAGCCGAACGCGAACCAACTGACATTATAACGACGATAACAACCAGTATAACAGCAAATATGATATTGTTCTCAAGATCCGATACCATCTCTTTGATTTTATCAGACTGATCCTGACTATACATGACTTGAAGTTTGCTTGGCCAATAGAGCCTCTCGTTTTCAACTACTTCTTTGATGTTGTCGATAGTGGTGATGATATTATCACCTGTGCGCTTAGACACTTCTAACACTACTGACGGCTTTCCGTTAACACGGGCAACGTCATTGGCATCTTTAAAGGTTTTTCGGACAATAGCGACATCACTCACTTTGAGAGTTTTGCCATCCACCATTTTAATGGGAAAATTCAGCAAGGTATCCAGATCCTGAATGACACTGGGAACCTTGATAGAAAATTCTCCAGTCTTACCTCGTATGGAGCCTGCGGCCACAAGTCTATTGTTAGCTGCAATAATCTCACGCACCGCCTGCATTGAAAGGCCATGCGCCTCAAGCTTGTGCGGCTCAACTATTATCTCGAGCGAATCCTCTCGGTCTCCACCAATCTTTACTTCCAGAACCCCGGGGACGGCTTCAATACGATCACGTAGTTGTCGAGCATTGGTAAGCAGAGTCCTAAGCGGAATATCCCCGGTTAGAACTATATTAAGCACTGGGAACAAGCTTAAGTTGATCTCATGCACTGATGGTTTTTCACTTTCCACAGGCAATTTATTTTGTATGTCATCGATTTTATTTCTAACATCTCGCAGAGCTTTATCGCTATCAAATCCAGGACTGAATTCCAGTATTATTGAGGCGTGGCCTTCATTAGCGTAGGCTGTCATATCTTTTAGGCCTACAAGACCGCGCAGCCCGGTTTCCACTGGCCTGACCAATAATCTTTCTGAATCCTCCGGCGAAATTCCATCATGTTTTATCAAAATATAAATTATGGGAATTTTAACATCCGGGGTACTCTCGATCGGAATATGCCTATAGGCAGAATAGCCAAGGCAAATCAGCACAACCAGAAATAAAATGGTAGCTCGACTGCGATTTACAAATGCACCAATAATATCTAACACAAGCTTACTTTATTCCACTGCTATAATTTCGATCTTAACATCAATATATTTTTTTTCCGAGGCATCAAATACCTTATATTCAGTTTTCTCCCCGGCCTTTAATTTTACAACCTCAGATTCTATGTATCCCTTCAACTGATTTTCGCCGATAGTGATATTAACCTCTTTAAAGGGCGCTTGTTTACCCCCCTGGATACTCTCAGCATATTTTAGCCTTACTTTGTCGCCTTTTTTCATTAGCACGGGTTTAACACCATATGCGGCATCCTGATCTCGTTTCGCATCCATTGCATAACTCATAAGGAACCTTTCAATGTAAGACATTTGCTCCTTAGGCTTTGTAGGATCAATCTGGATTTTATATTGAGCATTGACATCAGAAGTAGCTGGCTGCGGCTTAGGAATACCGATTTTAAAATTCTGGTTAAAATACCCTGCATGATACAGACAAAACAGCAAAAACAATAATGAAAGGAGTGTGAACTTCCTGCTGCGAAAATCTACCACGGAACGCCAAATTAATTAATCAACTGTTAAATAATATATACATTTAAACAAGTATGCTTCAAGAAGTTTTATCTATACTTAAAGACCTAGCAGGGAATAAAAATGTGATTCTATCGAGCATAAAAAGAGCCAAGGTACCGTCACTGCGAGCGGAGCGCGGCAGCCCAGTCTGTGGCTGGTATAAAAAACTATAGTTTTGTGTAAGCCTTTAGACTAGATCCCCACGGAGCTCACGCTCCTCGGGATTGACGTGGGTTTTACGCTCTCAGTGACGGTACCTTCAAAAGTCTTCACTGAATTTAAATGTGGTTAATAGACTTAAAGAATGAGGACAATGCTCGCCGTTTAAATCGATTACACTATACCAAGTCTTGAAAAAGTCATCCGCAGGCTTAGAATAAATATTGTTATAACCAGAACCATAAGTTTCCTGGCACGCTTGCATTAATTGTGCACAGGTATATTGATCGGTTTCAGCAGCCCGAACTTCGTCAAAACTGAAGGACGTAGGCGACGATTTGACACATCCATTAATTGTTGCGACGGTGGTATCAGAGCTGCTTTTATCAAAGTGAAATTTACGCAGCCAACCCCAGGTAAAAAACACATACCCTTTACTCACACAAAAAAGTTCAAAATCTTTCTTGGAAGTAGACAATTTACTCATAGATCCCTTCTAGTAGAATTATTTATATTTAAATCTATAGCATTTCAAATGTTACAAAAGCAAAATCTACCTTCTATGATGCTCATCACTTCTATGCGGGAATATAGCAGGAAACATCTTTTTCAAAAAGTCCGGCAGCGCTGCAGACGCACCTTCATAAACACCAGTACTTGGTGCAAATGATGTTACATACTTCAAACATAAATCCTTTCTAAGATCCGAAGTGATTAATGATTCAGTTAAGTCATTAATTTCAGGAATGGCCCCATATCTAAGAAGAATAAGAGCAATTTCCGGCTGACGGTTTTGGTAAACTGCATAACTTAACGGGCTATGCCTGCTTTTATCTTCCTCATTTATCACACTATGTAATAAACCTGTAGAATCCTTTATGCTTTCTAGAATCACTGTCACCATATCTTTATAGCCATATGAAGCAGCTTTGTGCAATAGTGTGCCGGAATAAGCATCTTTATATCTTGCTTTTAGTAGTAGTCCACTTAACAAATTATGAGAATCAGCAACACTTTCCAGAACGGCTTTTACTACATTAACCTTATTCCACCTCACTGCCCACTGTAATAAAGTATCATCAACTACTTCTTTCTTTGTTATATTACCTTTCGCATCCCAGTGATTTTCAGTTGCACGACTATAATTTGATTCCAATTGGCTTTTTAATAATGCAGGGTGTTTTTTTAAAGCTTGCAGTGCTCCTTTTATTAAATCAGGATTATCGGTTTCAACCAGCAAGTGCAAGAAATCTTTACCATCTTTGTCTTTTTCATCCAGTTGATTTTTCAAAACATCTCTTGGGCTATTTTCTATTAACTTAACTATTGCATCAAGATTCCTTAGCTCAATTGCATGCATAAGAGCATTTTTACCGGATGCATCTTTAATTGCAGTATCAGCGCCAGCTGCAATTAAAGTAGCTATTACTTTTGCATCACCTACTTGCGCTGCTTTCATGAGTAGAGTTTGCCCAGATGAATCTTTGGCATTAACATCTATTTGAAAATTACCTTTCAACAACCTATCACTCAGCTGCTCACTACAACATTCAATAGCAAATAAAACAGCTTCAGCAAGAAACTGCTGAGTGACTTGAGTGCCTTCATCGAGAACTTTATTGATTCTAGCTATTTGTTTGCCAAACAAACCACCAATATCTTTATATTTATTTATTTTTAACTTTCTAGGAACTGCCTTTACAGCCGACTTAGGTAAGTTGTCTTTTCTTGATTGTTTGAGCGTAACGTTATTATCAAGCTTAGCTTGAGTAGCTTTTATAATTTGGTCGGATTTATCTAAAAGATCCTGCAAAGTATAATTGTTTAATGCAGCTGTCATTTGCTCCTCTAGTTCTTTTTCTACTATTTTGCACACGTCTAGATCGATTACATAAGGTCCTGTTAAGTTAACAAACATTGATTTGGCTGCTGCTACAAATTCCGCAGATACATTACTGTTTGAACTAAAATACGCAGAGATCCGCGGCTTTTGACGTTGTATTAAATCATAAGCACAAGAAGTTAAGTTGATATCATTGCCTACCTCATCTTCAGGTATACTTTTCATTATTAATACTTTAAATATCCCTTCACGCATGATTTTTCTTAGCTTTTCATCGCCGTCAGCTTTTGATGAAACCTCAATCTTAGGTGGATTTCCTTGGTTTAAGTGCATCACACCATTACTAATAAAATTCTCAGCTAACATAAATGCTATTTTAGGATACGACTTAGGATTTAAAAAACCCCAGTTTTTTGCGTGATCGTCTTCCTTAAAAAAATAAAAATAATCAATTAATGAATTTTCAATTTTTTTAAAATTGTATTTGTCATCATCTACAAATGAGGTTTGAAAAATATGCTCAACTTGCACTTTAATAGCTTCGCATAATTGCTCATATGCCTCTCTGGTTAAACTTAACCCAGGCTTTTTAGAGACTTCAAAAGCAAGCGGCTTGGTCTTAGGAGCTTGAAGAGGGTTGTAAAACAGATCTTTTACTGCACTCTCACTAAGACCATCCTGTATTTTACCAAACTTTACAGCTAGCTGCATTTCTATTTTAGGTAAGGGTGTAGTAGCAAGCTCATAAACCCCTCTTAGCAATTTTGGTCCCAGAACATGCCTTAAAAGAGAACGTATACTCCTGGTATTACAATTACCTACCACTTGGAGAGTAGTTATAATTGACTGCTCAATATCTTCCTTAGTCCTGGGTTCAAGCAATGCGGTAGCTTTGTCTCCTGCAGAGCCCCCACTCAAAAGGGTATCAACATCAACACCGATAGCTTGCTCTAAATTCTCTTTCTTTACTTTCCTGCTATTTACACCCCATCCCCGCCGTTTCCCTGCTGGAGCAGGCAATTCCTCAACCCCATAGCCTTCGTTAAACTCTGTTCTCGTATATATATCACCCACTTTAGCATACTTAAGAATGGCATGATGCGCGGCAGTTCCACCTTTTAAAAAGGCACCAAGCATATAAACTTCTCCGGCATTTTTAAGCTGTTCTAGCACCTTTGTTTTCTGTTCAGTTTTATAGTTTGCATACCCTGCTACACCTAGCGCATATATATCTAAATTCTGCTGACGCAACGTTTCAAAGATCTTTAGAGCATCTGTTAGCTTTTTTACATCTTGATCCGATAATGAATCGGAATTTATAGCCATATAAGCATTGATAATTAAGCTATATCCTTCATAAGCTTGGATAGCATACATACCAAAGCCGGAGTCCGGAATAGCTCTCGTGGTTACGCCCTTATCAACCGCTTCCCGTCTGATTACAGCGTTGAGTATATCTTCGTTAAACTTAAAATCACTAATAAGCTTCTCAAGCTTTAGCCCTTCAAGTATCAACTCAGTAGCAGTTTTGCCTAGCATACCAACCACCTCAAAAACAAGGATATTTTTTAAGGATAACTTTAAATAATTAATAAATAGTTAACAACGCTGCAATAAGCCTACTTAATGGCATTGGTGATAAAAATTGAGAATTACTTTTTTCTTCCTAAATGGCGTGGTTTAGTGTATAAGTGAAAAATGATTAACATTGGGAATACATATGGCACGGGTTACTATTGAAGATTGCACTGCAATTATCCCTTCCAGGTTTGAATTGGTTGTTCTAGCTGCGCAGCGCGCAAAAGAAATTTCATCTGGCGCAAGGATTACCGTTGAACGGGATAATGATAAGAATCCCGTAGTTGCGCTCCGCGAGATAGCCGGTGGCCACCTCACCATTGAAGGGATGAGAGACATCCTGGTCAAGAAATTGCAAAAACGTCATTCGATTGAAGATCACGCGCAAGCTGACGATCTCACTCATAAAGAAGTAGCTGAAGAAATGAGCATGCTGACCGAGGATGACTCTGAGGAAATCTACGGTGACGAAGCTGATATCGAAGAAGAACTTGAGGAAAAAGAGTAGGCCAAATATATGTTCTACGTCATCACAGCTTACTTAGTTGCATTTACTTTATTGTCAATTTTGATGCTCCATAGTATTTATAGTTTCAACAAAACCAAGAAAGAGTTAAAAGCCCTTGAGCATACCAGTAAGACCAGTAAAAAAGTGGCAAAGTAGACTTATCGCTTTCAGCGTTTCTGCAGTCCTTATCAGCATTGGCTTAAGTATAATTTTAAAAGTCTTTAACGATAACATTGTTTTCTTCTACAGCCCAGCTGAGTTAAAGCTCAAGCACCATAAAATCGGGGATAATTTTTTTCGCGTAGGAGGCCTGGTTAAGGAAGGATCTGTAAAAAGCGACACCAATACAAACTCTTTAGAATTTATAATAACTGATCTGGAATCTGAGCTGTTAATAGTTTACCATGGAAGTATCCCGAGCCTTTTTAAGGAAGGACAAGGTGCAGTAGCCTATGGGAAACTAAACCATGATGGAGTATTTTTAGCTCAGGAAATCCTAGCTAAACATGATGAGAATTACATGCCAAGGGAAGTTCAAAACAGTTTAAAGAAAACCGGCAAATGGAAGGGGGCATAAGACTGCAGCATGCCCTATACTTTTACACTCTATCTTGCCAGGCAATATCTATTCTATTTATTAAGCGTGCTTGTCATCATCACGGCTATCGTTCTACTGTTCGATGTTGTCGAAATGATCCGTATCATGTTTGGAAAACCTGTGAGTTTCTTTACTATAATTAAAATGTCACTTTATAAGAATTTTCTCCACATCCAGCGAGCTATTGGGTTCATCTCCTTAATTGCAGCAATACTTCTTTATGTAAAATTAAGTCGTAATTCTGAATTGACTATTATGCGCTCAGTTGGCATGTCGATATGGCAATTTTCATTCCCAGCTTTAATCGTAGCTTTTATGTTTGGTATTTTCTATATAACCATTCTCAATCCGCTTGCGTCTTACTTTATCAACCAGTATGAAAAACTCGAAGCTCAGCATATAAAAAATTCACCAAGCCTTTTAACTTTCTTAAGAACTGGTCTCTGGATTAAACAATATAATGATAATGGCGAAAGCAATATTATGCACGCTTTGCGTATTTCGCAGGAAAACAGCGAGTTATTTGAGATCACAGTTTATTTTCTTGATGACAGCTCTCGTTTCACCAAAAGAATCGATGCCGAATATGCTAAGCTTCATGATGGCAAGTGGGAGCTTAAGAATGCTTTTGAGACCTCATTTAATCACCATTATGCAAAATATGACCACCTGGAGCTCAATACAAATATCACCTTTCAGCAAATCCAGGAAAGCATGATCCGGCCAGAAACCCTATCCTTTTGGAAACTGCCGTTTTTTATCTCTATGGCAGAAGACTCCGGATTCTCTGTTATAAGACATAAGCTCTATTTCTTTCGTCTGCTGATTTCACCAATTTTCTTTGCAGCTATGGCCTTGCTGGGCATTGCCTTTGCGCTATCTCAACCACGCTCCGGCATAGCAGGCAGGCTTGCTGCGGTCGGCCTCATTATTGGATTTTTTATCTATTTTACTTCGGATTTGTTATTTGCTCTGGGTGTCTCAGGAGGCATTCCTATTTGGCTTGCTTCCCTATCACCTACAATGCTTACCCTCATGATTGGGCTCTATATACATTTGCATCATGAGGATGGCTAAAGTATTATGACTAAAAGAGGTTCTCGATGATTAAGTTTTTTGAATGGATGATTGCAGTCAGATATTTGCGATCAAAGCGTAAAGATAGTTTTATTTCTATAGTCAGTGCGTTCTCAATGGTTGGAATCATTATTGGAGTGGCAACCCTTATCATCGTCATGTCTGTGATGCAGGGCTTCCACAAAGAATTCCTCAAACATGTACTTGGTATCCAGGGACATATAGCTTTAGAACACGAAAGCGGGTACTTTCAGAACTACCAGCCACTTGTGACACAAGTGGAAAAAGTTAAGGGAGTTGAGTTTGTGGCGCCTTTAGTCCGCGGACAAGGTATGGCAGTCCATGGAAAGTTTTCGTCAGGCATCATTGTGCGCGGCATTGAGCCTGAAAAGCTTCTCAAAAAGCCCCTTGCAAAAGATTCCATCAACGAAGAGGTTGCAAAGGAATTCCTACATGGAGATGGCATTATCATGGGCGTGGCGCTTGCGCGCGAGCTGAGAGTACGGCCAGGTGATATGGTTAGGATTATCGGGCCAAGCCAAAGCGTTACTATAGCTGGGATGTTACCGCGAATCAAATCATATAAAGTAATAGGGACATTTGATGTCGGACTGCAGATTTACAATGCCACTACTATATTTATGCCGCTCACAGATGCTCAGCTATTTTTTAATTCTGGGCCTGCAGTTACTGAGATCGAAGTCATGGTTCACAACCCCGATGATATCGACTTAATAAAACAGAGAATCGGGGAACTTGTAGGAGAAGATATAATTGTCGTGGATTGGAAACTTTCCCAAGCCAAATTCCTCAATGCCCTTGAAGTTGAACGCACAGTTATGTTCCTTATATTGACTCTAATAATAGTTATTGCAGCTTTTAATATCATTTCAAGTTTGATAATGCTGGTGAAAGATAAGGCCAAAAACATTGCAATACTACGCACTATAGGGGCCAGCAAAACCTCTATAATCAAAATATTTATGATCTCAGGTTCGCTGATTGGCATCATTGGTACTTTTATCGGCGGTGTGCTGGGAATCGCTTTTGCCACTCATATTGAGCAGATAAAACATTTCCTAGAAGAAGTCTCTGGGGCTCAGCTATTTGACCCAGTCATTTATTTCCTCACCAAATTGCCATCTGAGCTCGAAATAAGCAGCGTGATAATGGTTGTTAGTATGTCACTATTCTTCTCGATACTCGCAACTATCTACCCTGCATGGCGCGCTTCGCGTCTGATGCCAGCCGAAGTGCTAAGGAATGAGTGAGAATAGCAAATCCGATATAACTATTGTTCTGTAATATTAGCTGGCACATAGAAGACATATGACTCGAAGTTTAGAAAAACTCCTTAAAAGTAAAAATTTGTATACTTCTTTCTAAAAATGCCGTAAAATGCCTTGGACGACCTTAGAAATAATCACATTATTAGTTTTATATTGATTATTTAAGTCATCTTAAGCCTTATAACATTTTTTTTGCACGGTAACAGCATGAAGGGCAAAACAGCACAAGAGTTATTACTAGAAGGGCTAAAGCTTGACAAGCTTATTAACGACTTTAAGTTCAATGAACATATACTTAATGCGGTAATTAGAAGAGAATCTGCTGATAAAAGCCTCTCAAGGCGCACTATAGTGGACTCAGGCTATAGCATGCTCGCTATAAGTGCTTACGAAGGATATAGCTATTTGATTAGGGCTTATATGATCCTAAATTCTGATTTTTTATCAGCAGAGCAGTCGCAAAAGCTTAAAGACGCGCTAACCATTTTAGAAACTCTACGCCAACAGAATTTAGATTTATATTCATTAAATACTGCGGCATACGATACTTATAAAGCCTCTCAAAAATCTAAAGTTCTTGCACAGCTCGAAACAACTGGTGAAGTTTATATGCGAGGAGGCTTTACGTCACTTGGTGCCGTCTATGATGCTAGTTCCCATCATGCTATTCTAAGGTATACTAAAGCTGGCTCTACTTACGCAAGAACAGAATTTAATGAAGGCTCTGGAGTAGAAAAACTTAAGCAGCTAGGTAAGTCAAGATATGGATGGGGTGTTAATAGGAGAAGAATTAGTCTTGATAACTTAGTGGAGGCTATTGGTGTTGATGTTAACACCCTTTTTAGTAACACCTCTGCAGGCACAAAAATCACAACTTTGCTTGAACCAAGGGGTGAGGATGATACTGAGCAATCGCTTATAACAACTTTACAAATTATAGGCAATTGTAACACAAGAAGTATACGCTCACTATTAAGGCATGTTTTAGGAGTAAAAATGCTAGGTGAGCTTTATGAACTTGTTACTACGCCATTGCCTGAAATCGAAGAGCAATTAGCTGAAAAATATGAAGTCATCAGAGTCGAACTACAGACCATTGGAAAGTTAGAGCAATTTTATTCTGAGAGACAGCAAGTGCAAACTAAGCCTGCTATGGCGCGGCAAGCAAATATGTATAACGCAAATACAAGTGAAGAAAGATTAAAACAGTTACGTGATACAGTTATAATGCAAGCCGAATATATTTTGCAGAGACCATTTGAAGAAAATGATGCCTTAAATAATTTTAAAAAAATGTTACTTGAAAGCTTCACAGCAACTACTATAGGTTCAATTGCAACCCACTTATCGTCCTTGCCTTACTTAAATCCTGAATCACTTCCAAAAGTTGCCTTTATATTAGCTGAGAATTTGATTAGCAATGGCGTGATACACATAAGCAATGATAAGTCTCAGCAAAATTCGTTAATGGTTTCTGCAACCTTAACCAAATTAGCTTTAGATAGATTCATATCTGAGGGTATATATAAGGTAGATGCAGCATCTAATGTGCCTGGAAATGAGTTAGGCATTGATATCGGAATATCTATGGCAGCCTATTCTTTAATACAAGATCAACTGGGTCGAGAATTTGGAGGCTGTATAATTGACCATAATCAAGCTGAGTTTGTTGATACAGTGAAATCAATGTTCATTAGTCTACTAGAGCCTTATGTAATAGTTGCAGCTGTGACTAGAATAATACGAAAAGAACTTAGCAATACAATTACTGCTTCATTACAAGATTATAGATTGGAAGTTCTTTTAAGCAACTCTAAGCAAATTCTAGAGGCTACACGAACTACGCTTGCCAATAATAATATATTAAAGCCACGGTTAAAAAGCAATTTAGATAAGCCTGTAACAAAGACTACTCCTAACAAAATAAAGATAGATAAACACGAAAGGAATCTAGGCAGCCTGTTTGTTAAACAAGAGATTGAGAAAATTAATAAAAAACTTAATGAAAGCTTCCAAGTTACTCCACAATTTCTTGCTGATGCCATGAAATTTGCCATTGAGCATAATATCATAGTTTTATGCGATAAGTTGCTTGCAAGAAAAGTTGATATCAACACTCAAGATAAGTTTGGCCAAACTCTTTTAATGAATGCGGCACAAGTAGGTAATGTTATATTACTTCAAGAGTTACTCGTATCAGGTGCTAATCCAACCCTGAGAAATAAAGCAGGTGAAAGCGCACTTATGTTAGCTGCAGAAGCAGGGCACAGTGACATAGTAATGAAATTATTGGAGTATTCCACTCCAGAATTACTGAAAGATCAATTAAGAGCAACAAACAAAGATAATAAAAACGCTCTTATGCTCGCGACTGAAGCAGGTCACAATGAAATAGCATTTAAATTGCTAGAGCTAGACAATGATTTACGAGTATATGATGCAGCTTATTCTTTAATGCAAGCTCAAAAAACACGAATATCTGACGATCTTACAAATAGATATAATGAAGATAGATTTGTTGATGAAATCAAATCTATGCTTGTTAGCTTAATGGGGCCTTATATAGATGAGGATATGCTTAAAGCAGTACAGAGCGAACTTAATGGTACAATTACTGCTACATTAAATAACTACACACTAAAAGAGCTTTTAATCAACTCAAAACAAATTATAGAAGCTACAAAAACCAAGCTTAATGATAAGTTAAAGCCAGATAAAGGAAGCAGTAGCAGAGCTTTGTACATTAAACTAAAAACGGGTATAATAAACAAGGCACTTACCAGGGAACTTGGGGTCACTCAACAATTCCTTACTGATGCAATGAGATTTGCTATTGAACAAAATGATGGCGTTTTGTGTGATAGTTTATTAGTAAGAAAAGTTGACGTAAATACTCAAGATAGGTTTGGACAAACCTATCTAATGAACGCAGTACTGGCAGATGATGATGGATTAGTTGAGAATTTACTTGCATTAGGTGCCAATCTCTTACTTAAAAATAAAGCCGGTAGAAATGCAATTATGCTAGCTATAGAAGCAGGCTATATTAACATAGCAGTTAATATGCTGGCTTATAATCCTGCACTGCTTGGAGATTTATTATTTGCAACAAATCAAGATGGAAAAACAGTTCTGCATTTGTTTTATGAGCAAAATAAAACAGCTGTAGAATCAGTTTATGAAAAGGTCAGGGAGCTACTATCTGATAAAAACGTCCAGTATTCTCAACGGTTTATTACTGATTTTACGAAATTTTCTATTGAAAAAAACAAGCAACTTTCTCGTAATAAACACTTATGTTATATATTAGTAGAAATAAGAAAAGTTGATATCAATACGCAAGATAGGTTTGGACAAACCTTTTTAATGAATGCAGCACAGCTAGGTAACGTTGAATTATTTAATAGTTTACTCGAAAACGGTGCTAACCCATTGCTTAAAAATGATGCAGGTAAAAATGCATTTATGCTAGCTATAGAAGCAAGCAATGCTCTTAAAGAAGATAGTAGTGAAATAGTAATAAAATTAATGGAACACTTTACTCCAGCATTGTTCCAAGAACAATTGAGGGAAAAGTTTAACGATGGTAATACAGTGCTGCACTTTGCCATTGAACAAGGCGGTATTGATATTATATTCAATTGGGCTGTAACGGAGAATAGACTTGATGTACTAAAAGTTATTTTAGGTTCTGCAAAGGATTCCCCCGGCTTGTTAAGTAAGATGCTAAAAACCAGATATGCAATCAATGACTGTGCGTTTTATTGCACATTCCTACATCAAGCTGTAATTCGTGGTAGAAATGATGTGGTAGAGATTATTTTGGATAGCTTAGCAGATTCTAAAGAGTTACTGGATGACGTTATAAATGAAAAAGCTAGTAATAATAAGGGCTCTTTTCAGTTAGCTGCTGAGACCAACCCTCAAATAGCTCTAACCTTTTTAAAATATGGCGCTACTCCTCTTTTATCGATGATTGTGAACCCTAATATTTCAGCTGAGCTTAAAAGAGAGTTAGAATTAAGGCATATGGCATCATACCCACCTCGCACTGGTAGAACTATTTTTGAAGGTCTCCCATGTGTTATAAAAATGATGTTTCCTCTTGTTATATTACCTATTGGCAGAGATTATGAACACGGGTTACGTTAGGGCTACTGCATCTAAAATAATGATATTAGCAGAAAACATAGCGCTGCATTACGTCGCGAATCCCCTTGCGGGGTGAAGTGAACCAGTGTCAAGGCTGATGCGAAAAATAAATAATGTAGCCACGCGTTTATAGGTCCGCCTACGCCAAGGCTTCGGCGAGGCACGTTTCGCACGCTACGCCGTAATAAATCACGTCGTAGCTAAATTTTGCCTTCAGCAAAATTAGCGAAGACGGACAGAGTTTTCGATTCTGAGTTTTTTAGTGTACCGACAAAAAATCAAGGGAGCAAGTCGTAATATATTAAATTTTAGTGGATTTCTGTTTGGGAAATTAATCTGGCGTTATGGTGTTTTTCTGATATTATTCCTAATGGCTTACTCCTTATACTAATGCCTTAACATACAAACAATTATTCTATGACGCTCTTAGAACAAAAACAAATTGCTGCACAATGGTTTATGAACTTGCGTGACCAGCTTTGCAGTGCATTTTTAAGAATAGAACAAGAGATGGGCTCAGATGCTACTTTTACCAGAAGTTCCTGGGAAAGACCTGGTGGCGGAGGCGGAATTGCGTCCATCATGCGCGGCAAGGTTTTTGAAAAAGTGGGAGTAAACATATCTGAGGTTTATGGTGAATTTGAAAAAAAATTCGCAAAAGAAATCCCTGGCGCTGAAACTGACCCAAACTTCTGGGCTGCTGGCATATCATTAGTAGCTCACATGCAAAATCCCCATATACCTGCAGTACACATGAATACCCGCATGATTGTCACCTCTAAGCTCTGGTTTGGTGGAGGTTCCGATCTAACACCGACTTTCCCATATGAAGAAGACACTACAGATTTTCACGGAGCCTTACAGGCTGCTTGCGATAAATTTGATCCGCAATATTATCCTGATTTTAAAGAAAAGTGCGATAAGTATTTTTACCTGCCTCATCGAAATGAATCGAGGGGAGTGGGCGGTATTTTTTATGACAACCTTAACTCAGGTAATTGGGAACGCGACTTTGCCTTCACACAGGAAGTGGGCAAGGCTTTACTGGACGTGTACCCCACAATAGTTCTTCGCAATGCGGCAAAGCCCTGGACTCCTGAAGAAAAGGAAAAACAATTACATAAGCGTGGCAGGTATGTTGAATTTAACTTATTATATGATAGAGGCACTAAATTTGGCATCATGACCGGTGGTAATACCGAAGCGATACTAATGTCGTTACCTCCCGAGGTTAAATGGTAATATGAGGCAATTTTATACTATGCGTTCATTTATAGATAAAGATAGCTTGGAAGGAAAGTTATTGGTAGCCACTCCTACAGTCGATGGTACTATCTTTGACAAAAGCCTGATATTTATCTGCGCCCATGACAAAGAAGGAGCAGTTGGCGTGATGATCAACAAGCCAGTCTTTGCGATTACCCGTGAAGAGTTGATGAAGAAAACTGGAATAGTTGCAACCAAAAGGCTGGACAAAAAATTTACCGTGTTCTGCGGGGGGCCGATTGAAGAAAACAACTTGATGGTGCTGACAGCAACTCCGGAACAAAAGAAGAATTTCAAAACAAAACAAGTCCTTACCCTTTATTCAAATGCAGAAAGATACTTGCAGGATATTCTTGCCGGCGAACTCAATGATGATTTTTTAATATGCAAAGGGTTTTGCAGTTGGGCTCCCGGGCAACTTGATGAGGAAGTCAAAGACAATTCATGGATCCTCATGGTTCCTGACTTTAAGACAATTTTCGCAGGTCAGCCTGCAAAAAAATGGAAGCAGGCAATCAAAAAAGCAGGAATTAAAGATATACAAAGTCTCCACAGTTTGGTATCTTACTCCGGTCATGCATAATAATTGCAAATAATAACAATAGAATAATATGACTAGCAATAAACTCTTAATGCAAAATCTAACTTTGTTAGGTATCTTTTTATTTGGAACTGTTCTGTGGGCACTGCCCATTCCTGAAGGAGTTTCAGCGCAAGCCTGGCATCTCTTCATAATATTTCTGGCAACAATCGGGGGGATTATTTTAAATCCTTTGCCTATGGGGGTGGTAGCGCTGTTCAGCATAACCCTATGTATAGTCACAAAAACTCTTACTTTGGCGGAGTGCTTGGGTGGGTTTGCCGACAAAACCGTTTGGCTTATAGTTTTTGCTTTCTTTATCTCCCATGGCTTTATAAAAACCGGACTTGGGTCAAGGATAGCCTATATGCTAATTTCATTATTAGGAAAAAGCACACTGGGTCTGGCTTATAGTTTGGTCTTTTCCGATTTTGCCTTATCGGCAGGAATTCCAAGTGTTACTGCACGCGGAGGCGGTATAATCTTCCCAGTAGCATCTTCGCTTTGTAAGTCCTATTCGGACGAAACCCACCCCGGAGTCTCATCACGCAATGGCGGCTTCTTAATGAAGATCTGCGCACAATCTAGTGTTATAACAAGCGCAATGTTTCTCACAGCTATGGCAGCAAATCCAGTTGCCGTTGGTTTTGCTCAACAAGCAGGCGTTACCATATCCTGGGGAACATGGGCACTTGCAGCAATAGTACCAGGGCTACTTTGTCTTATAACCATGCCTTTGGTTGTATATTTCCTATATCCGCCAGCAATGAAACACTCCGATAGTGCTCCAGCTCTTGCCCAACAAAAGCTTAAAGAAATGGGACCCATGAGCAGTAAGGAAAAAACCATGCTATTGATTTTCTTTTTACTTATTGGTCTCTGGATTTTCGGCGAGAGCTTTTTTGGTATTGATGCCACCTCCACGGCTTTAATCGGTCTCTGTTTTTTACTTCTGTTTCGCGTGATTAACTTTGAGGAAACAATTGGAGATAAAGGAGCCTGGCATACGTTTGTCTGGTTTGCCACCCTGCTCATGATCTCAAACTTCCTGGCGAAGTTTGGGGTGATGGCCTGGCTGGGAAATAAGCTAGAGTTTGCTTTTTCAGGGTTTACCCCAGTAATATCTGTTATATTGCTATCTTTAGTTTACTTCTATGTTCACTATATATTTGCAAGCGCTACTGCGCATATAAGTGTGCTTCTACCTACATTTCTCATAATTTTTATAGGCGCAGGTATTCCTCCAATCGTAGCCGCTTTCATGCTCATCTTCTTATCTGTACTATCTTCCGGCCTCACCCACTTTGGTTTAAGCAGCACCCCAATATTTTTCAATGCTGGCTATATAAAAGCTCAAACCTGGTGGTTTATTGGCTTCATCTTAAGCCTGGTATATATCGCTATATGGGCGGTAGTAGGTGCTGCTTGGTGGAAAGTTATCGGGCTTTGGTAGAAGCTAAAGATAACTCTAATTTTCTAATCCTTGTTACCCTATCGCCCCAAATCTCAATGATCTTGGGGTGACCGTAGTTTGGGAATATATCATAAATATCATCGCGATACAGACGTTTAAGACATTTATCAGCTGCTTTACGAAAAGATGAGTCTTCCTCGGTATATTCGATTATATGTTCCTTCTCGATAGGCAGGAATACGATTAGGTCTAAATTATTTAGCGCTTCTTTGACCTCCGAAAATCTTTCAGAAACTTCACTGTCATTAGCATTAATATGCTCTTGCTCCAATTCGCACATAGCATAGGCTATAAAATCAATCGGGCACCTATCAAATATAATATTGGGCTCGTTTGCATTTGTGTTAAGCATTTCAATGCTATGGTCAAGTTGCTCCAAGAAGCTATCAAGACTCGGCTCCTGGGTTGATTCTAACTGATAATATGGTTCAATCTCATGTTTATATTCAGGATGAGCTTTAATAAAATCCTCTATTAAAGTACTCTTACCAATGAAATGGGTCCCGGAAACAGCAATACGCACACTTG
>JABDBN010000006.1 GCA_013288625.1 Alphaproteobacteria bacterium
GCAAAGCTCTAAGAGGCATTTTTGATCGCTTTGCAAATTGTTGATGGGAATATAGTGCTTTTCATTTACTTGATCTATAAGGACGGCGTGTCGGTGCGAAAATGTCCCGCGTTCAACATCTTGCCCGGTCATGCGCATCTTATAATTTTCGTAGATTAGAGTAGCGAAACCCAAAGCTTCACCAATTCCCCAATCCAGATCTTTGCCTGTTGTTATCATCTGGAGCTTGGTTTCAAGTTGTCGGGCAATTTTAGGATTTAAATTAAAATCTGGCGGCGTTTTACAAAGCTTGGCTCCAATCTCTTTGAGGAGCTTTAGCTTTATTCCAGTTTCTACTTCGTCGCGATTAATTTGCGCTTGTTCAAGTGTTGACCAGCTGCCTTCAAGCCAGTCGGCTTTCATAACTTTGAAACCCTGAGAGATTGCAAATTCAGCATCAAGGAAGTCTTTGAATTTCTGCTTTCGAGCTTGATAGTCTTCAGGGGTAATTAAGCCATCCGCAATTAAGGAATCAGCATAAATGTCGGCAGGATTCTCTTTCTGTTTTATTGCAGTATACATTAGTGGTTGAGTGAAGAAAGGTTCATCGCCTTCGTTATGGCCATATTTCCTGTAGCAAACAATATCCAGTACCACATCTTTTTTGAAGCGCGAGCGGTACTCAGATGCCATTTTTGCCGCATAAACCACTGCTTCAGCATCATCACCATTGACGTGAAGTATAGGTGCGCTGATGAACTTTGCTATATCTGTGCAGTAAAGTGTAGATCTGGAATCTTCGGGGCTGGTAGTAAATCCGATTTGGTTGTTAACTACCAGGTGGATGGTGCCACCGGTATGGTAAGCTTTAAGCTGGCTTAACGACAAGGCCTCCATCACTGAACCCTGCCCTGCAAAAGCGGCATCACCATGAACTAGTACACCGAGTACCTGGTTGCGGTCAGCATCTTCACGCATATCCTGTTTGGCACGGACTTTGCCGAGTACGACTGCATTTACGACTTCTAAATGCGAAGGGTTTGGGGTTAAGGACAGATGTACATGATGGCCGTTTACATTTATATCTGATGAATTCCCTAGATGATATTTAACATCTCCGGGAATTTCCATGCCTTCTGGGAAAGGCAGCTCGCCTTTGAATTCAGCAAACATAGCGTGGTAGGGCTTACCCATAACTTTGGTGAGTATATTAAGGCGGCCCCTATGAGCCATACCGACAACAAATTCTCTAACCCCATATTCTACTGAATTATGAATGATCACTTCAAATGCTGAAATTAAATTCTCACCACCTTCAATAGAAAAGCGTTTTGTGCCTGGAAATTTTACGTGCAGATAACTCTCAAACTGCTCTGCTTCCATGACATCTTGAAGGGCTTTAAATTTCTCATCCTTTGTAATACTTACAGTGCCGGCTGTAGCTTCCAGTTTGCGTTGGAACCATTGGCGTTCTTCGGCGTTTTCAATATGCATAAATTCAGCACCGATGCGCGTGCTATAGGTACACTTTAAATAATGGATTAAATCCTTGAGGGGTGCATGATCAACTCCAAAAGTGCCACCAAGATAGACATTCTTTTCCAGGTCTTCTTCGGTAAAGCCATGCGTTTTAAAATCCAGTTCAGGGTTATACGTAGGATTTAAAAGCCCAAGGGGGTCAAGGTTTACGTACATATGTCCATAAGTCCGGTGGGCATTTATGAGATTTGCCGCTTTAATTGCATTTTCCAGATCTGTTGCGACATCAACGTTGTTCTGAGTGCTTGCGGCCTTAGTTTTTTGCTGGGCGATTTCAGTCCGATCCATAGCCCCTATAATGCGTTTGTCATTAGGTTTCCAGGCTGCGCCGGTAACTGACCCCACAATATCACTGGCTTTATCACCTAAGCTTGCAAAATATTTGCGCCATTCCGGGTCAACCGATTCAGGGTTTTCCACATATTGAGCATATAATTCTTCTATAAAAACCGCATTTGATCCGTATAGATAGCTTGTGTTCTGCAAATTTGACATAATAAAATATTCTGTATTTTCTCGAAGTTATTTAGGGTTTTCTTACTTTTAGCCTAGCCTTAAACTTCCAACAAATCAAGCATTGTGGCAAAGTCTAGAGTGCTTTTATACTATACAACTTAGAACTTGAAAAGTAATGATTTTGGTTTTGAATTGAAGTTCTTTGCTTATTCTATTTGTACAAAGAATATTAGATGAAGCTTGAACTAATTATGCAGAAACTACCGGAGCTTCTTGCTCATCAGTGAGATGATATACTTTATCTCTGGGTTATTATCAATTCTCTTCTCATAGAGTTTTTCGTTGATATAGATATCAAAATTCTCATTTGATATAGCCTTGTTAGTCAACCCCGAAAGAATGATATTTAGCAGGTTTACCACAGCAATAGCTAGGGCGTGAGGCATACCTGTGGTTGTTAGCAGTTCAGTAGTCCCACTTACATCATTGTTTAACAGTATATCTCTTATGCTTAAAAAAGGTAGATCGCTGTGCTTGCTTAAGCTGTAGATAAAAGAATATAAATCGGCCTTACAAAGCATTTGTAATATCACACTGTGGCTAAGCTGGTTTTTGGTGAATAAGATATCAACATTTTGTCTTAGATTATACTCTTCTTCTGCTTTGCCTATATTTTCAGAGGTTAATCTGGTAATATCCAGTGTGGAAAATTGTGTATGAAATTCCGAATTGAGTTTGTAAAAATTAATAAGCTTCATTTTAGCTTCTTCATTGACTACCTCAATTAATCTAGCAAAATTACTCTTGACCTCCGGGAGCAGTTTCCCAACCCCTGGGTCGCTTGCAAAGCGATTGAGCGCGGTAGCGGCTGACTCAATTCGTATATGGGTATAATGCTTATGGAATAACGATAAAATGGTTGAGATATTAGAGTGTTCGCAAATATAATCTGCGATTTGTGAAGACAAATGTTTCCTTTCAACAATGGCACGCATTTTAATGTCGCTTTTGGTATCGGAGCCAATCAAATCTATTAACTCCGTATTGTCGAATTTGGGATAGTTGCGAAGGATAATCAGGCTGATTTCGCATAAATCTCTCCCTAGCTTTAGTGCAACATCCTTAGGCAGGCTAGGGGAGTGGGCTAATAGCTTTGCAAGTTCCAGTCGGATTTCAGAGTTTTCGCTATCTGCATATTCTCGCACGCGCTTCATAATAAAAGTACTTTCACCAGGGAGAACACCATTCTCTATAAAAAAAGCGAGTTGGTGAAGTTCATGGATTTCAACATCTTGAGCAAGTAGCATTATATTAGCTATAAGTTATTCTAAGAGATTATAACTATAACGATAGCATTTCAATAGTTGGATCCCAATCAATGAATGCGACGGTAAAATTTAACAAAATTGTCGTTGCTTAATAGTCCCTTCTATGTATAAAATGAGGTTTCAGAATGGAAGATTATGTCCGAAGTTAGGGCGTAATCATCTCGAATCTCAAAGTATAGATATGCCGGATTAGCTCAGCGGTAGAGCACCCGCCTTGTAAGCGGTAGGTCGTCAGTTCGATTCCGACATCCGGCACCACCCTACGCCTTCGGCTTCGGGTGGCAAAGCCACCTGAAGGCGTTAGGCGTAGGTGTGTCCGACGAAGCCTTGGCGAAGGCGGACTTTAGTCTGTATACTCCATAGAAAATTCACCCTTCGGCTTCGGGTGGCAAAGCCACCTGAAGGCGTTAGGCGTAGTGTGGGCTGCTGCGCCCCAAGCGGGGCTCGCAGTTGTATGTGTTCACAATAACGGTGACGGTACCATGGCGCTCTTTATTATCCCAATTTACTCAGAAAAGCGCTGAATCGTTGTCATTGCAAAGACAGAGAATTTGAATCCCAATTATTTTATGATATCCTACGGTATCAAGAATTTATTGCGCTAACTAAAATAGTTTCCTCTTTGTCCATGAAGCTGCAGATTTAACCGCTCCTGCTCCCTTAGATAAGCCTTCTTTTGTTACTTCTGCGCCCTTTTTAAGAGCATCTCCGGCGCTATAATTAATCAAGTTTTGTTCATCACCGGCATTGCCAAAAGTTTTTTCAATTTTATCAAATCCTTTTTCCACATCTGCTGCGCTTGTAGGGATATGACTTGCCACTTTAGTTATAGCGCCACCTATAGCGGACTCCTTGAAATTATCTGCAAACTTAGTAAGTGCTGCACGTCCTTTATCACCAATAATTTTCCCGCCTAATTTCTTGGCTTCCTCTCCAGCCAAATACAGTGGAGCTGACATAGCGCCACGAGCATAAGCACTCGCCCTGCTTACTTCACGGCCAATTCTGCCCCATCCTTCCCTGTAAGCTGAGCTAGCAGGTTGCAGAGCACTGCCGGAAATTCCATCTACCATTTGCGGTATGAAGCCCATAAATCCATTGAAAACTATGGCGCTAATCAAAAATGTAAAGTAGGCCGGGTAATTCAAAGCTGCTCTCATTTGAGTGGTATCAGCAGGTTTATATCCATCTATCTCAAAAGGAATGTAAGAAGGATTGAATAGAGGAAGCCAGCATATTTTATAACTCAAAAGAGCTTCCAACTGCCCGATTACTAACAATACCATTAGGCCGATTACTCCTGAAATAAGAATAATAAGCAGAGCGTTTGCAATAAGCATATCCAGCCATTGTTTGAATAATTGAAAAGTTAGTTGGAATAGTATCATCGCAATGAAAATGGGTGCTAATGCTATCAATATCGCTATAAAAATCAGCGACATAAGATACATTACAAGCGCTTTTAAAGCTGCAATCACCACAAAGCTGATTGCGATGTACATAAGAGGGATAAAGACAAAATCCGCTTGTCCCTCAAATATTGTGGATGCTGTTGCTAAGATTTTAGCATGCAAAGCAGGCTTTTCAATCATCCTTAAGAAAACATCAAATACTGAAAGCGCATTTGCGTCTGGAGGCATAGGGAAGCGTGGAGCAGAAGGATCGGCATTGAAATACAAAGTTGTTTCGATGATTATCTTGGCAATGCTATTAGCTCCTTCAGTAAAGAATATGAAAAAGTTATTATAGAAAAATTCAAAGCTGTTAGGCGCTATTAAAGTTGCCACAATTCCAACCTTTACTAGCCGTGTAACCAACTCACCTACATTATATTTTATCAGCCCAAGCATGAAAAACAGGCCGTTGATAGCTATGTAAAGAACTAACAGAGCTCTTATAATGCTGATAAACGGTGATTCGACTGTAACTTTCTGCATCAGCGAGGCTGACACATTTAATAAATTCTGGAACATCCCCTCCACACTTCGTTGTATCCAGCCTTTGTCGGAAACAACGCCCGAAGTGATTTTAATATTATACCCACCGCTATCGTCCCCATAAAAATTATCCAGTATTCTAAAGTAAAGTTTGCCGGCGTGGATAACAGGGGTTCCATCAGGTGCGGTATCAGTTATACAATTGCCGCTTTGGTCGCATTGTTGGGTTTGAGTGATTTGCACATAGGTAAGGCCATCCGGATCAGTTTGAATAGGTGCTGAACCTACATGGAAGGTGCGGAACTTGTCACTAGGATAGTTTCCATCAACATAAGTTGCTTGATTGGGGTCTTCGCCAAAGGAAATGAGTCCGTATAGCCCTTGGCCTTGGGTGACCATACAAGGGACTTTTGTGGGATCTGGATCAACTTTTTGGCATCCTGCAATATTGGGCCCATAAGTTGACGTAAACTCAGTATCAAACGTTGGACAGCTAATATAGCCGCAGCTGTGATTAGTTATATTGTCGGGTGTATTGCTTAAGCCCCAAGGGCTCCAGGCTCCATCGATATATAATCTCAAAGTGCCAGGGTTATGCTCGATCGGCACCCCAGGAATCAAAGGTATGCCAAGTGTTTTTAGCCCCGTATCGGTCCAGGGTATAACTTGCTTCATTGGGTATTTGGGGTCATTTCTTAAGAATGTGGATAGTTGAGGATGTGGATCAGCGAATACTGACGAGCCTTCTCCGAATTCATTAGTGCCTATGCATGGCCCGCTTTCTTTACAAGCGCTTACCATTATGCTTAAGAGCACTAATATTATATATTTAAGCCTTTGAAAGCCGGATCTCATTGAAAAATGATTATTCTCTATATGTTAATACTAACTATAGGAACTACTTATTTGCAATCACCAATTTGACTTCAGGTATAATGCGGCTTGTTGTTAGCGTTTTTTCATTGGAAAAAGTAAAGTACTCATGAATTTTCCTCTTCCATAGCTTGAAAAAATAATGTAACATACAAAATATCAAGGTGGGCAAGTCCCACCTTTTGTTATGTATAGGAGTTAAATGAATATATTCCAAACGCAGTTGGAAGGGCAGATTGCAAATATTAGTGAGCAACCGCTTCAGAAAATGGGATATGAAATCGTCCGCATTCGCCTGATGGGAAGCGCTCACCATAAGACTTTGCAACTAATGATTGATCGTACTGATGGTATACCGGTCAACCTGAATGACTGCGAAATGGTGAGTAGACATCTCTCTGTACTACTTGATGTTGAAGATGTGATTCCTGTCCGCTATAACCTTGAAGTAAGTTCGCCTGGAGTTAACAGGCCTCTTACTCGGCATAAGGATTTTGTAAACAATGTTGGGCAGCTGATGAAGTTGACTACTAAGCTACCAGTGAACGGCCAGAGAAACTATTTTGGAACGTTGAAGGCGGCGACTGAGACAGATTTTACGTTTGTGTCAAAAGAGTCGGAGCAGGAATTAAATTTTGCTTTTGCTAATGTTTTCGAAGCGCATCTGCAACCAGTTTTGGAATTTAGCCAAGCTAAGCCTAACCAGAAGAATAAAAGGAGAAAATGATGGATATTGGATACGGAAATACAGAATTAATCCAGATTGCTGAAGCAGTTGCTCGTGAGAAGAATATTTCTCGTGAATCTGTAATAATTGCACTTGAGGATGCAATCCGTGTTGCTGCCAGAAGGAAATATGGCCATGAGCATACAATCCGCGCTGAAATAGACCGCAAAACTGGAGAAATAAGGCTATTCAGAGAGATGCAGGTTATTGACCCTGACGCTCCTGAAGCCAAAGATGATGAAGAAGGAGAAGAGATTATTGATGCTGATGAAGAGAATGTACGTTTTCACAAAAAACAAATTAATACTATTCCTTTGGAAGAAGCAAAGTTAAAAAGGTCTGATGCTCAGGTTGGAGATGTGATTTCTGAACCTTTGCCTCCAATTGATCTTGGTCGGGTTGCGGCGCAATCTGCAAAGCAAGTTATAATGCACAGAGTTCGTGAAATTGAGCGCAATAAGTTATATGAAGAATTTAAAGATAAAGTCGGTCAGATCACTAGTGGTGTGGTTGAGAAAATTGAATACGGCAACATTATAGTCAAGATAGGTGGTGCTGAAGGTATTATCAAACGTGATTATCAGATCAAAGGTGAAAAGTTACGCAATGGTGAAAGGCTCCGTGCATATGTTGCTGAAGTTAATAAAGAAGGTAAAGATCCTCAAATCGTTCTGTCGCGTACTCATAATGAATTTCTTGCAGCCTTGTTTGCCCAGGAAGTTCCAGAGATCTATGATGGTGTTATTGAAATCAGATCTATTGCCCGCGATCCGGGGTCACGTGCCAAAATTGCAGTATTTTCATCTGATACCTCAGTAGATCCTATCGGCTCTTGTGTTGGTATGAGAGGGGCGCGCGTTCAAGCGGTTATTAACGAACTTAATGGTGAAAAAATAGATATAATCCAATGGTCATCTGATCCGGCTACTATGGTGGTAAATGCACTGTCCCCTGCTGAAGTTGGGAAAGTGATCATCGATGAAGATCGTCATCGCATTGAAGTTGTAGTGCCCAATGAGCAGCTGAGCATTGCAATCGGCCGAAGGGGGCAAAATGTCCGTTTAGCATCACGATTGATCGGCTGGGAAGTCGATGTGCTGACCGAAGATAGTGAGTCTAAACGTCGAACTGATGAATTTAATGCTATCACTCAAAAGTTTATTTCATCTCTTGATTTAGAAGAAATTCTAGCGCAACTATTGGCATCCGAAGGGTATACTTCAGTGCAGGATATTGCTGATGCTGAAATCGCTGATATAGCTGGCATCGAAGGATTAGATGAAGGGATAGCCGAAGAGCTTATCAAACGTGCGAAAGATTATGCTTCTACCCATGAAGATGCAGCTTTTTCACCTCCTGCGCCTACAGTAATTGATAAAGCTAAACTCGATCCTAATATTCTAGGGTTGCCAGGAATGGACGAAGCATTGGCTAGCAAACTCTATGTCGCTGATATTAGGAAAGTTCTAGATCTTGCTGACTTATCTCATGATGAATTTGTTGAAAAAATTCCTGACAGTGGGCTTGAGAATAGTTTTGTTGATAGCATAATTATGGCAGCTAGAGACCTGGCATATTTTAAAAAATAGATGGATTGCAATTAGTGGCAAAAAGTAGTTTATTAAGCAATAATGGTTATGAGGTTAATAACGTGGCCGACAATAAAGAAAAAAAACCCTTGGGATTAAAGGGCGGTACGCTTGGCCTGAGTAAGTCGCTTAGTGACAAATTGTCGGTGGCACCTAGTACGCGTGTCAAGTCGTCTTCATCATCCACGAGCTCCGGGCGTGGTAAAGTGGTAGTTGTTACTAAAGCAACTCGTGGTGGTAAATCTTCAAGTGCTAGCGATAGTGGAACCGGTTATTTAAGCGAAGCTGAGCGGGAAAAAAGGTTACGCCTTATCAAGGAAGCAGAAATAAGCCGTAAGTCTGAGTATGAACGCAAAGAAAAAGACCAACTGGATTCCAAAAGCAAGCCACGAAAACGAAGTGCTGAGCAGGATGAAAGCGTTACTCAGCCGGATACAAACGCTGAAGTAAAAGAAGAGATCCCATACGTTGAAAGCCAACAAACTCTGGAAAGGGTTAAGCTGCGTGATGTAAATCAGAACGGCAAGGTTAAAAACCTTAATGAACTATACAGGCCGGTCAAGTCAGTAAAGCCCATTGAGCCAGCTGTGGAAATTGAAAAAGTTGCGGAAAAAACTGCTGAAGCTGCAATGGCATCACCAGCCGCAGCCCCAAAGCATGGAGCTAAAAAGCGTAGCAATGCTGAGGAAGAAAAAGAAATGGCAGCTGCAAGACGCGCTGTTGAAGATAAAAAAGCTTCCCGCAAGTTTACCGTCGCACAAGTGATGATGATGGATTCCGATGAGCCAGGAGCGGTTAAGCGCCGAAGTATTGCATCCATTCGCAGGGCTAGAGAAAAGGCTAAGCGTAAGATGATGGGGGATTCAAGGCAAACCGAAAAGATCATTCGTGAGGTTAATATACCTGATGTTTTAACTGTAGGTGAGCTTGCCAATCGTATGGCTGAAAAGGCTGCAGATGTTATTAAATCACTGATGAAGCTTGGTTTGATGGTTACGGTAAACCAGTCTATTGACGCGGATACTGCTGAATTAGTCATTGGTGAATTTGGTCATAAATTCAAACGTGTGACCGATGCGGAAATTGAATCAGCGCTATTACAGAAAGTTGAAGATAGTAGCGAGAGTATGAAATTCAGGCCTCCGGTCGTCACTATAATGGGGCACGTAGATCATGGAAAAACATCGCTTCTTGATGCCCTTAGGGACACTGATGTGGTAGGTGGTGAAGCCGGTGGTATCACACAGCATATAGGGGCTTACCAGGTAAGGCTGCAACCCGATAAAGTTATCACTTTCCTCGATACACCAGGCCATGAAGCCTTTACGGCTATGCGTATGCGAGGGGCTAAAGTCACTGATATAGTCGTGTTGGTTGTTGCTGCCGATGACGGAATAATGCAGCAGACCATTGAAGCTATAAGCCACGCTAAAGCCGCTAATGTTCCTATAATAGTTGCGGTCAATAAAATCGATAAGCCTGGTGCTGACTCTACAAGGGTTAAAAATGAGTTATTGCAACATGGTCTTGTGCCGGAAGATATGGGTGGTGACACCATGGTTGTTGAAGTTTCAGCAAAACAAAAGCTGAACCTAGACAAGCTGGAAGAAGGGATCCTCATTCAGGCAGAGATGCTCGATTTGAAAGCTAATCCTGATCGCACAGCTGAAGGTGCTGTGATTGAGGCGAAAGTGGATAAGGGAAGGGGAATAGTTGCCACAGTACTCGTGCAAAAAGGAACTCTCAAAATAGGAGATATTATTGTTGCAGGCGCAACCTGGGGTAAGATACGTGCCCTGGTCAACGATAAGGGGTTAAGTGTTACCGAAGCCTTGCCTTCAACTCCGATAGAAATAGTTGGGCTTTCAGAGGCGCCAGTTGCAGGTGATGAATTTACGATTGTAAACAATGAAAAGACTGCGCGCGATATTATTCTGCTTCGCCAGGAAAAAGAAAAGCATAGAAAGATGGTGGCTTCTAAGTCAATTACCTTAGACCAGCTCTTCAAACGCGCTCACACTGAACATGGACTTAAAGAGCTGCCTATTATAATAAAGGCGGACGTTCAGGGTTCTGTGGAGGCGATTGCGAATAGTTTGACCAAACTTGGTACCGAAGAGATATCGGTGCGGGTGTTGCATTCGGCAGTGGGTGGAATCACAGAATCAGATGTAACGTTAGCCAGTGCCTCTAAAGCTATCATCATTGGATTTAACGTGCGCGCCAGCCAGCAGGCTAGGGATTTAGCTAAAGTCTATGGTATTGATATCAGATACTACTCGATAATCTATAACCTTGTGGATGATGTTAGAGCAGCTATGGGCGGAATGCTATCGCCGTTTGTTAAGGAAAATATTATCGGATATGCTGAGATTAGGCAGGTTATCGACCTTACTAAATATGGTAAGATCGCAGGTTGCTATGTGACTGAAGGCATTGTGAAGCGCTCTGCCAATGTTCGCATCATTCGCGACTCTGTAGTGATCTATGACGGAAAACTTAAGGCTCTTAAGCGCTTTAAGGATGATGTACGTGAAGTTAATTCTGGCTTTGAGTGCGGTATATCGCTTGAGAATTATGAAGACATCAAAGTCAGTGACCGGTTAGAAGTTTACGAAGTTACAGAACACGCTAGAACTATTTAGTACCAAATCCTTTAAATATTTCTAGTGTGGTTACTAATAATTGAGCAGCACGAAAGAATTCAATTGAGGTTATGAATTTTCTCGCTAAGGTGTAATTAATTGCATTCTATTTCCTTTGAAATGAAAGTTGAAAATTTTCCGGTGATAATATTTTTCATTATTATGATAATATTTTCGCTGACGATGTTTTTGCCTAAAAAACACCATGGTGAGTACTTACCCATTGTTGGACAGAATATTCAGTTGAATGAGCTTGAATCGGCAACTACTGGAAAGGTCTTCGAACCTGATGATACATTTATATTACATGTATTCGCCAGTTGGTGTGGTGCATGCAAGCGTGACTTAAGTATTTTGAAGAAAATCAATGGGAAGGTTAAAATCTATGGTTTGATCTGGAAAGATGGCCAGGAAAACGCTATAGAATATCATAAACGTAAAGGGATATATGATGATATTCTTAAAGACAAAAACATGCATATTGTACTCGCTTTAGGAATTCGCGCTATGCCGGAAACATTCATAATTGGCAAAGACGGTACAGTGTACTATAGTTATAAAGGTCCAATCAATGATGTAGTTATAAAAGATGACATTCTCCCAAAATTTGATGAAATCAGAAGAATCCAATCAAAGTGATTTGGTATCAATTAATCTAATTGATAAATTCTTAAAAAAATCCGGCTTAGAGCACTATCGTTTAATTGCCATCCAGGGTGATGCTTCTAAACGGCTTTACTATAGGGTCATTTCTTCCGATGGGTGTTATATTCTTATGGATGCCAGCAAAGATCTAATGAGCATTCAACCTTTTATTGAGGTTGCTTCGCTGTTAAGCAGGCATGAGCTTTCATCACCGCAGATCTTTGAACAGGATATTCAGGCTGGCCTTCTCATGCTTGAAGATTTAGGAGATGATATCTATACCCGGGTTTTAGAAAAAGACCGGAGTCTCGAAAGCCCGCTCTATGACCTGGCTATAGACGTTTTAGTCAAGATCTTTAAGGATAATATTCATGGCGCATTGCCTGAGCTCAATTCAGTGATTCTCAATCAGGGTGTTGAAATTTTTGCCAAATGGTTTGTAGCTAAAAATATTGATAAGAATGACTTTGAAACCGCAGTAGATGAGCTTTATACCATTTTTACTGGTCTGTATAAAAACCTCAAGCAACTGAAATCAGTCGTTGTGCTAAGGGACTATCATGCGGACAACCTTCTTTATTTGCCTAAGCGCACAGGGGAAGGGCAGGTAGGTTTGCTTGACTTTCAGGATGCGGTTATGGGGTCCCCGGCCTATGACCTGGTGTCTCTGCTTGAGGATGCTCGGCGCGATGTGACGGAAGAGATGGTGCAAAGAGCTTTGAATCGCTACCTCACAGCCTTGCCCACAATCAACCGGCAAGATCTTATGCTGAGTTATGCTATATTGGGAATGCAGCGCAACCTCAGAATTATTGGGGTATTTTCTCGTTTGCACCTGTATTACAAGCGCCCCAAATATCTTCAATATCTACCAAGAATCTGGGGTTATGTGAGGAAGGGCTTGGATAATCCAGCTTTAGCCGATATTAAAGCCTGGTTTGAAAAATATAATATTCCTACGAGCTAAAATGAAAAATAAGATAAATACAGCTATGATTCTGGCAGCTGGACTAGGAAGCAGGCTGATGCCAGTGACTGCACGCATACCTAAGGCACTAATAGAGGTTCAGGGTAAACCCATGCTGGAAAGGGTTATTGAGTATATTATCGATGCCGGCATCGATAACATAGTTATAAATATCCACTATTTACCTGAACAAATTGCAGATTTTATCAATGCTAACCAGCACCGTTTCCCAGCTGCATTTCATATTATTCGCGAGCCTAAGCTCCTGGGGTCGGGGGGCAGTATTCTTAATGCTATGGAGACCATTGTTAAAGAACCCTATCTGGTAGTAAACTGTGATGTCTTGTTGTGGGGGGGGAACCCATTACCCTTACTAACTCAGATGTGGGATGAGGCTAGAATGGATGCGCTTTTACTTGTTCATGACAAGGATAAGCTGCATAAACCGAAAGCCGGGGATATGAATGTTGATGCTAATGGCAATATAGTTAGGAATGAGCCGAACCTACAGTATATTATGACAGGGTGCAGTGTATTCGCACCGGCCTATTTTGCCGGCAGGAAAGTTGAGTTTTTCACGACACCAGAGATATTTTCTCACTTTAGCCCCCGCTATTTTGCTATTCCTAACCCATATAACTGGCTTGATATTGGTGCTCAGGAAGATTTGGAGTATGCTAACTGGTCTTGTGCATAAATTTTGTAGAAGTTCATGTAGATGATAAACTAAAATATATAAGCGAAATGCTTTTTTCTGTATATATACTTAAAGCACTTAAAGGGAATAAAAGTTGAATTTATTGCGCATGAAATGTACCAAGGTACCGTCACTGCGAGCGAAGCGCGGCAGCCCAGTGGTGAGGTTGGTATTAAATATTACGCAATATAGAAACTGGGTCGCCTCGTCGCTTATGCCCCTTCTTGCGATGACGGCGATTTTAAAGTTACGCCGCAATAAATCACGTCGTAGCTAAATTTTACTTACGGCAGTATTATATATGGATTAATTGTATAATTCCAGTCCGCCTTCGCCAAGGCTTCATCGGACACTCCTAGCTCTAACTCGCCTCAGGTAGCCCGAAGCTCGAAGAGCGTAGGGTGGTGCCTCTAGCCAGACTCGAACTGGCACACCCCGCAAAGAGTAACAGATTTTGAGTCTATCGCGTCTACCAATTCCGCCACAGAGGCCCCTAAGTACCATAGTCTTTACAGGATAACTTCATTGATTACAAGTTTTTTTTGGAAAACTGTAAGAGTTCACTATATATTGTATTGCGCTAAAATCTACTACGCAATTATGGCAAGACACCGTCTTTATACGGAGCGTCAGTGGCGGGGCAATCCAGTATTAAGGCTGATGCAAAAGTAATAATGTTACTCAAACTTCAGCACTGGGCTGCCGCGCCCCAAGCGGGGCTCGCAGTGACGTTGAAACAGCTCTATTTATAATAAAATGGACGTAACGTATAGAGCAAAGAACTTAACCCACGATGCATAAACAAAAAGTGTGGGTTTCCCCACACTTTTTTGTAGCAAACTGAATGTATAATTAAGTTTAATTAAGTCCTAAAGCAACTACACAAGCAGATGACGCAGTACCAGTACCAATAGCATAGGTGGAAGCGGTTGCAGCATTACCACCAACTAAACAGTCGGCAGCTGTTGCATTCACACCTTCTACGGTTCTGATAAATCCGGTATTAGCACCGGTGAAGACACCGCCACTAACTGCACCGTCATCTAACTTCTTATCGATATTAAATGCATCTTCAGCTTTTAAAGCACCTGTATCTAAAAACAAGGCAGCTCCAGCAGGCTTACCGATATACACTGCATTGGTTTTGTTATCGTTCCAAAGTCCAGTACCTGTTAATGTTGTAATACCTGGATTAGTAGCACCGTTATCACTACCCATAAACATCATGTAACCTGCGCCACCAACTTTACTAAGTGGCACACTGGTACCTAACTTTAATACACCATCAGTAGAAGTTTGAGCAGGGTCTTGTATACCTGACGAAATCATATTTGCCAGAGATAATTGTTTCCATGCTATTACACCTTCATTTGTAGGAGTACCTTGTCCACCAAGGTCAATTACACCATTGGCATTACCATTACAGTTTGCATCTGTAGCAGAACAAGGTGCAGCAGCTGTAGAAGGCCAAATTGTGCCGCCTGCATCAAAGTCACCAGGCGCCTTAGTATAACGACCTAGGAAGTTATTATAAGAAGTTTGATACCCTTGGAAGTCCGTTACGATAGAGTTCAACTCTGCTTGTTTAATCAAGCTCGTACCCGCAGCAATACCTGCGATCAGGAACCCAATAATAATTATTACGATGGATAGTTCGACAAGCGTAAAGCCTTGCGTCCCCATCCCATTTTTATACATACCCATATATATTCTCCATATTAGAGTTTTAATTACAATTACAGTAAATTACTCCTTGCAACCAATTGCAAGCTTATAATTCTATGTTATGCAAAAAAGATTAATAAAAAGTTAATAAACGGTGCATTGCAAAAAAATAATTTTTATCTTGCTTTATCAGAGCAAAGTGGGGGAGATTTTGGCCGCATGCCAGGGTTTGCCAATGGCAGAATATATAAAACTCGTTAAAATACTTTGAAAAAAGTTTAGGCCGCGGTTGCGCTTTTACGTGCTTCGGCCTTTTTTATCAGTTTTTTTAGCTTTTGAGCTTCTTCTGTTAGCCGGCTAGCTGAGGTGGTAAGCAGGAAGTTGTCGATACCATCGTTGTGTTCAATGGTTCTGATGGTGCTTGGGGTGATGCGAAGACTGATCTGTTTGCCCAGAAGTTCACTTAAAAAACTCACCATTTGTAGATTGGGCATAAATCTGCGTTTGGTTTTGCGATTCGAATGTGAAACATTATTGCCAACCAATATGCCTTTTTGCGCATCAATTATACATTTCCTGGACATTATTAACCTTAGATTCATTTTAACTTGTGGCAATAATGTAGCAGTATTTACTTTCATATTCAACTATTTTTGCACAGGTAGCTAAGAAATCCTTGCAGTAATTGTGGCAAAGGCTTAGATATCTATAAACAAAATAGAGGTAACTTATGTCTCAGGTACTGGCTAATTTAAATGCGCAGGGGATAAATCTCCCGGCATTGGGCGAATCTAAGACCCTTTTCAAGCAATATGTGGTTTCAGGTAATCACGTTTATATTTCCGGCCAGTTGCCGCTAGGCTTTGGCGACCTGAAGGAGCATGTGGGCCAGCTAGGGAAAAACTGCGATATTGAGCGAGCGCGGAAAATAGCTAATTACTGCGCGCTTAATGCAATTGCCCAGCTGCAAGCGGCTATTGGCGATCTGGATAAAGTAAAGCGCTGTACAAAGCTCACTGTTTTTGTCAATTCCACTGCGGAATTTACTGATCAGCCCCAGGTTGCAAATGCAGCATCTGAGCTCATGATACAGGCTTTTGGTGAGAAAGGAGCGCATGCCCGCTCAGCAATAGGAGTGAGCCAGCTGCCTTTTGGGGTGGCGGTTGAAGTTGAAGCCATTTTTGAAATCTAGCCTTGAAAAATATTCTCCTAATTATTGCTAGAGTTGCCTTCATAGTTCTGGCCTTTACCCTGGTCTTTCGAAGGATAAAGGTAGATGCTTTGTTTTCTCATATTATGCAAGCCAACCTGCTGCTTGTGCTTTTAGCACTGGTGCTTCAGAATGCATCATTGATTTGCAGCGCTCTTCGAAGCCGATTTTACTTTAATAGTTATGGCCTTAGGGTTAGAAAGCGGTTTGCTATTGCTTATTATTATGTGGGTACCTTATTTAACACCATTTTACCAGGGGGTATAAGCGGGGATGGCTATAAGGTTTATTTGCTCTGGAAGTTGGAGAAATTCTCCAAGCTCCTAGGCCTACGCCTCATGCTTTATGAACGAGTGAATGGCTTTTATGTGCTGGCATTTATGGGGTTACTCGTGTTGCTTCCTTCGAGTTATATTGAGCTTTTTCCTTATGAGCTTCCGCTGGCCATAGCTTGCATTATACTTATCACTCCCTGTTACCTGTTTGGGGTGAAATATGTGATGAGAGATAAAATAGCTATTGCCTGGGGTGCTAGCTATTACTCATTCTTTGTTCAGTTACTCCAGGTGCTTTCTGCGCTGGTACTGGTTAAAGCGCTGATA
The DNA here is from genome assembly GCA_013288625.1 of Alphaproteobacteria bacterium. Lineage (GTDB taxonomy): Bacteria > Pseudomonadota > Alphaproteobacteria > Rickettsiales > Midichloriaceae > JABDBN01. Next base: position 16,860 of record JABDBN010000006.1, read on the forward strand.
ACTGAGCCGACAATGCAACAGTACATCGATTATATTGTGCTGTTTATCGCTGCATCGATTGCCACTATTATTCCAATTTCCGTGGGGGGTGCTGGCTTGCGTGAGCTAACTTTTCTCTACGGAATACAGCTAATGCCGGTGAGTGATGTTGAAACCGGAGTGGCATTCGCCATGATAAATTTTTTCCTTTATTTGTTGACAGCCATACCGGGTATTCCGCTATTCTATAAAATAGGTAAAATTAAAAGGGTAAAATAATATGGCTGCACTTCAACCCCCACTTTGTGATTTTGGCTGGAAAGCCCGGGATTTCAAGCTAAAAGGCACGGATGATAAACACCATAGCATGAGCGAAATTCAAGGCGAAAAAGGTCTATTGGTTATGTTTATTTGCAATCATTGCCCGTTTGTCCGCGCTATTGCCGATAAGCTCGCGGTTGATTGTAAGGAATTGCAAAATCTAGGTCTGGGGGTGGTTGCAATCAATGCCAATGATGCAGTCGAATACCCTGATGATTCCTTTGAGAAAATGAAGGTTTTTGCCCGCGAACATAACTTCACTTTCCCCTACCTTATCGATGAGAGCCAGGATGTTGCTAAAGCCTATGCTGCTGTTTGCACCCCGGATTTCTTTGGGTTCAATTCCAGGCTTGAGCTACAGTATCGTGGACGGTTTGATGAGTCCGGCATGCAGCAACTACCTCAATCTAAACATGAGCTCCTGGAAGCTATGCGTGAAGTCGCGCAAAATGGCGTATTTAAGGGCGAGCAGCATTCAAGTATAGGGTGCTCTATTAAGTGGAAAAGCTAGAAAAAGTGTACTTACAAAGCTATGTGGGGGGAGTATCTACGCCGCATTGAAGCTTGTTATCGCTTTACGCGGCGGCCCCGGGTGGGGTCTTAGGCGCGGATCAGAATCTGAGAGCCGCAATCAATTGTATAATGACATATCATATATGTTTTGTCAATTGAGAAAGTCCCAACCCATGCAAAACACAGTTTTGAACAATTTTAAATTGCGCGTCATCTAATGTGTAGTAATAATATTTACGATTTCCTTTATTATCCTTGCCATCCCTAATAAAATCAAGCCTATGAAAGCCAACTGCATAAATCATATCTCCTTTAATCCATATATGATCGCTTTCGAATTTCAAAGGCAACCGGACTTTTAAGTTTATTTGTGCATGGTATGGCATCTTAGGGGTAGGTGAAGTAGTGCTTAAAGCAACTACAGTACAAAGTTTTGGTCTATCAGATATTTTAGGACTTAATACTATAACGGGTCTTCTTTTTACCATTTCAGGTACACAAAAACCCTGGTTAAAATCGCACATTAAAATAGTGCCTTTTTTAGGGTGTTCTTGTATTGACATACAATTTGTGGCTCCAATGATTAATTGATTAGCCTTGTACGGAATAATAAAACTACTCTAAACACTTGTCAAAAAGTTACTATTCAATGCCAAACCCAACATTAACACTTTTATTGACATTCTCTAGAGTAATCTATTCAAGAGCGAACAGCGTTCAAGTATAGGGTGTTCTATTAAGTAGAAGAATCGCTAAATAGTCTTTTGTCCCAAGCCATCGACCTAGGCTTGCTAGCTTTTAACTTCTCAAATTCCTGATGGTTTGGGTTGATTATAAAATTCTTTTCCTGGGGTATAACAATAGAAGGCACAATCAGAATTAAAGAGCGTTTCTCTTCTAGCCATTTAGTTCCATATTCCTTGCTATTTGCACCACTGCTTATATCCCATGATTGAAAGACTTTTAAACTTAATTCTTCGGTTGAAACCGTTGAACTAGAAGTTATTTCAATATATTTATGTGTATTGGGTAGTGGTATACCATTTAAATGTACCCGGAGTTCTAACATGGCGCATGACAAGTTCTGGGAAGCATATATCGCAGGTCTACCCACAAGATTCCACCTGCCACCTATTCTTTGTGCCCCATCTCCTGAAAAAATAGGATACCTGCTATCAGCAATTCTATAACATGTTATATTTCTTTTATGCTGAGATACCATAAAATATTTTCCATAATAGGTCTTCTACACGCCTAGCTCCAACTTCAGACAAAGCAGCCTCATACGGCTTTCTATTATCCAGTAATTTGTGTTTTCTAGTTAAAAAGGCTATGGCATTTTTCTTGCTGCCCAGAATATAGCTTCCCAGGCTAATCAACCGCGCAATCCGAATCGCTTTTTCACTTACTTCCTGACTCATCAATTTGCTTCTTCTTTTGTATGTTGCTTCTGGAACTATTTTATAAATTACATGAGATACTGGTTTATCCTCGGCCAAGTCGGCAGCTAATGCTTGCAGGGCTTTTTTTGGAAGCCCCTCTCTGGTGAGCTCTTCTAAGTCCCTCTCATTAACCAACTTATGGTGAATATTTTCCTCACCTAAAATTGCAACTATTCCTTGAATTTCATTGTGCATATTAGTATCGTTATCTACTTATATTAGTATCATATGATACTAATAGTGCAAATGCAAGGAAATTGATTAATTGAAATACAGCCCCCATCAAACACGCAATTATTGACATTCTCAAGGGTAATCAGTATAATATCTGAATGAAAACGCATGAAAATCCCTACATTATTTTTTCCCGAGAATGCAAGTTTATCGCAGGCGCTGCTAATATTGGTGCAATACCGCATACGCATTTGGCGGAAGTTGCCTTTGTGGGGCGCTCAAATGTTGGTAAATCCAGCTTGCTTAATGCCATAGTCAATCGTAACTCACTGGCGCGTATCTCGCAGAACCCGGGTTGTACCCGCCAAATCAACTTCTTTAACCTGGCTGATGCCTGCCACCTTGTTGATTTGCCGGGATATGGGTTTGCCCGTACCAGCAAGGTCGAAAAAGAGATGTGGTCGCAGCTGATCTTTGATTACCTGCGTGGCCGGCCGCAATTAAAAAGAGTATTCCTGCTCTTGGACAGCAGGCATAAGATCAAGGAATCTGATATCAGCACTATGAAATTCCTCGATGATTGTGCGGTTTTATATCAAATCGTGCTGACCAAAACCGATAAAATATCTGTAACCGAACTAGCCGAGCGGCAAAAAGCCATAGCTGAACAGGCCCAGAAGCATGGTGCCTGCCATCCGATAATCCTCGTGACTAGTAGTAAATCCAAAGCTGGACTCAATACATTGCGCGATGAAATTCTTGCGCTTATCAATTAAATTATCAATTTATTTTGCTTTCTATTGGAGAAATTTTAACATAAATTTAACAATGCATTTGTTGAATAAATCCATATTTTATGCCAAAATTATAAAATTGGCGCGAATAAAGGGTTTGTTAAATGATAAATAAAGAAAATAATGTTAATAAAAAGCAATTAATGGCAGAGTACAGGCAATTGCAAATGGCAATTGCAGAATGTGAGTTGAATTCTGAATTGATGGCAGCAGTTATGTGGCGCGAGGGTTCAGACCAAGTTTTACAGGATAAGGTGCTTATGAAAGACAAAGCCTTTGATTTCGAGGGTGATGCAGAATCAATGTACCAAGGTTGGGCTCAATTAATAAAAGCCTATAGAGTGATGAATAAGCCAAAGCTTAATGGTTATCAAGTCAAAACCCTTGAAAATACTGAAAGGATGCTGGTGAGCTTAGGTAAACAGTTTACTGAAGGATTGAATAAAGGTCCAGGTGCAGTTGCGCAAGCGACAAAAGATGTTATAGCTGGTTTAAGACTATTTAACGAAATGTATATTAATACAGGTCATAAACGACACCATGTTGTTGTGAGATACTCACTTGAAGATGGTGTATATTATAGAACTGAATACAATTCAGGTGATGGTGCTCAGCCCACTAACGATGAAATTGTTTATTATGATGCAATTGTTGATGGCAATAGAGGCACAAGAGCGACTAGGAATGTTTGGGTTATTAACAAGCAACCAATAAAGGATGGAAAACTGCAAGAAATGGTTGCGCTTGATTTACAGAATAACTTTGCAAGTGCTCCTATAGTACAAGCTAAAAGAGCCGAATACTTAGATCCAACCGTTACTGATAAATCTTTAAAAGGCTTGCCACAAATTCTAGGAACTTGTTCTTCTAGAAGCACATCTTTGTTATTGAGAGATAGGCTTCAAGCTACTGGTATCTTTGGTGATTTGTACGGAATGGTTTCTAAAAGTTCCCTTGATAATATAAAAAATGATCTAAATCAACGTAAATTAAAGGTAATACAAGATCTTGCTGCAGCTGGAGTACAGGCTGATCCTGAGGTGCTACAAATTAATATAGAGCCATTATTACGGAAATATAAGAAAGTCAGCCAGCATAAGAAGATGGTTCATATGGATAACTGGTTAGATGTTTTCAGTGAAGCCATTGTAAGGCACATAGAAGCAATTAGTGGAAAAGAGTTAACTCTTCATAATGCAAGGCAATTGAAAGAAGAAATCATCAGAGCTTCTAGTGTATTATCAATTGGTGATTTTGCTCTACCATATACTTCTCTTAAATGTATATCTTATGTGGCGTTTTATTTTGCTAATAGTCTGGTCAAACAAAATTCCTACAAATCGAATGATTTTGTAGTTCAGCATGATTCCATGAGAAAAGTTTTTGAAGAAACAAAAGCTTTCCTCTTACTGAGAGTTGGCAATTTTGGAGATGAATTAGGTGGCGAGTTAGTATTGTCTGTAGGTGCTACAAGAATAGCAGAAACCCTCATAGCTAATGGATTAGTTTCAGATCTGGGCTATGGTGGATATGCAAAGGCCAGGATAGTAGATGAAATTAAGCCAATTCTCGCCAGGGTCGCCTTAGTTTATCATTATGATTTAAAAACCATGCCAATTGTATTGCAACATCTGCAGATTTCTTTGCAAGATGCAATGAATGCAAGCGGTGGAAAGATTCCAAGCATGGGTTCTGAAGAGTTTATAACTGTAGTTGTAAACACTTGTAAACGCCTAGCTACCGATAATAATATGTTTGCGAAAAAGTCACGCCATTCTGCAGTATTAGAGAAGATTAAACCTGTGGATTTGTTTGTGGATCATCATGAATATTTATTGGCGAATAAACATACTATACTTAAGAATATGAGCGGTTCGCAAGAGGATAACTTAAAAACAATAATCCGAGAAGCTCTTAAAACGCCTGAATATAAGGCTTTCCTAAATCTAGGCAGTGATGTAGTTGGGAATAGCTCAGGGAGCATAGCGCTTGAAGCTTTTAAACGAGCTCTAAAAAACCATAGGAACAAGCCAGTAGATAAGGTAGTACCTGAAGTGCTCAAAGAAGTTTATAAGCAAGTTAAGGTTATGACCATTAACATTCCTGTTAAAAAGGTGGGATCTAAATCTCATGATGAGGAAAAAAAACCTGTCAAGGAAGCAGATGAAATAAATAAAAAATACGGACCTAATCCAATTAGATCTTTGCTCTCCAAGAAAGTCAGTAATAATGTAATTGGTTATATGGTCGCATATGGTGATATCCATCCTAAACACCTAGTAAATGTTATCTGCCAAGTTTTCGATAAGCATTTAGATCGAATCAATTTGGCTGAGACTATTATCAAGGCAAGTGCTGATAAGAGCTACTTAACTGATCCGGATATAGCTGATGCTATGAAAAAAATACCAGCTGAAAGCCTTAATAAGCTATCTGATGCAAACAAGAATTCTCTCAAGTTTGTTAAGAATGAAGTGCTTATGGCATGTAAAGCAAAGCCTTTATGTTCAAGAAGCACTAAGATTGCTTTGGGATTAGCTTTACTTCCTGTAGTGCCATCCTGCTGTGTTTACTATGGTTTATGTACTACCTATACAGCAGCTAGTATTATTGCAGGTACAGTAGCTATGAAAGGTGTTCAGGTTGCTATAGGTAAAGCTATAAGCTGCTGCTCTAGGAATCATGGTAAGCAAGGAGTTGCATTATCCCATTAAAATATGGCTACGTGATTCACAGGCCAGAAGCATATTGCATAAAAGCTTTTTTGAGGGGGATTGCGTTATTTACAAGCTTAAGACCCACTCTTCTGGCCAGCTTTAGCGGGATGAAATCATTTGAGAAGAGGCGATTCAGTTTATCAGTTGCTTCGATCATCAGGTGATTATCCGCTTCTCTAAGTTTGCGGTATTCCTTTAGCATATGTTCACTTCCTAAATCCAGACCTAATGATCTTTGTGTGACCAGAAGCTGGGTGAGGGTATTGGCGTCTCTCAGGCTTAAATTCATACCTTGCCCTGCCAGCGGATGTATAGCATGGAGCGCGTCTCCAAGCAGTGCCACTCTTTCAGAATAATATTCCTCAGCAACTACCAGTTCGAGTTTAAATGACCTAAGCTTGCTATCAATTCGCACTTTGCCCAGATAGCCGCCAAATCTTTCTTGAATGAGATCAGTTATTTCTTCATTTGAAAGAGTTTTAAGAGCATCATGCTGATCTTCCGGTAGTGTCCAGACAATTGAAGAGGAGAATCCGCCGCGCTTTGGCAAGATAGCAAATGGGCCGGTGGGCATAAATTTCTCGACAGCAATACCAAGGTGGTCAAGCTCATGCGCCACATCGCAGACAACCGCGTGTTGCCCATAATTGTGGCGGTGATGCTCAATGCCGGTTAGCGCCCGAATAAGCGAATGCCTACCATCAGCTGCGACTACAAGCGGAGCGCTGATCTTACCCCCAGCCAGTGAAATGCAAACATGTGATGGTTCCACATCAAGGGTGTCAACGCCTGCGCCTTCAATAACTGTTAGATTAGGGTTCTTGTTTAACTTAGAGTAAAGTGCATTGCCCAAATCATGTTCTTCTACCATATAGCCAAAATTAGCTTGGTTTATTTCCTCAGGAGCAAAGTCTAAGAAGGCAGTGGAATTGTAATCAACCACTCGAATGTGGTTTATGCTTTGCCCAAGCGCTCTAATGCTCGTAAGCAATTTATTTTGGGCAAACATCTTGCAAGAATATGTGTTGATGGCAAGAAGTCGAGAAGGCTCTCCACTGATTTTCTTTGTGGCAAAATGACGCTTTTCAATTACAGCGGCCTGGAATCCTGCCTGAGCCAGCATGCCTGCAAAGCTCAATCCTACATATCCCCCACCAACTACTATGACATCAAATTTCTTCATCATGAACTTTCCTTGGTGACAGCCAGCGCAGCGAGTTCTGCTATAACAGATTTGATACTATAATGATCGATGTCGGCAGCTGATAGTACCATTCCATGGGCATTAAGGTTGGAACGCGCATCATGTTCTTTATTCCAGCGCATAATATTGCCTATCACTTTTCCCGAAACCATATAAATCAGGCTCTCCGCTGGGAAGCCCTCGTGGTCTTCAGCGGTAGGAATGCCTTCTTGGATCATGATTTCAGTGTTGTGTACGCCGTGCTTAATTACCTGCATACTGTGGCGGTGCTTCTTATTAATATTCAATATATCTTCGCTTGAACGCGCGGTCATGACGCCCAAGCCATAGGTGCCCATATCAGCTTTGATAAAAACATAGGGGTCGGCTTTAATACTGTAAGCGTTATACTTTAGCCTTACCTTGTCGATGATTGAATCCACAGATTTTGCAAGGCACTCAAGCCCTTGCTTATGGCGGAAATCTATAGTGCCGCAGTTCTCAAAGTAGGCTGAAATCAACCATGGGTCGAATTCAAAGTGTTCTGCAAACTCCTGGGCAATGTCACCATATGCGGCAAAATGCTGATGTTTGCGCCGCTGAAACCAGCCTAATGCAGGATGGGGAATAATGGGTTGTTTGCAATCTTGAAATATTTCTGGAAGTCCGGTGGTGAGGTCATTGTTTAACACAATGATATCCGGCACCCAGTTGTTGGAGGTCATGACTATATTGTCTTTGCGTAGGAGTGGCAGTACTTCAAAGTATTTGGGGTGATCAATTTTTACTATACCATCATTATAAGGAGAACCGACAAGCACTTCAAAACCGGCTTCCTTGATGATACCTTTTAAACGGGCAAAGCTCTCCAGGTACTTTAAATTTCTTGTGAAATTCTCCGGGATTAGCAGGACTTTCTTTGCTCCTGGGAAGTGAGTATTTATATATTCTTTAACCAATTGCACAGCTCTCTTTTCGCCATTGTCCGAGAGATTGTTAAAGCCGGCAGGGAAAAGGTTGGCATCAACGTGCGCAACTTTAAACCCAGCATTACGTATGTCGACCGAGGTGAATATCGGGAGTTGGGTATTGTTCTGTTTTTTCTTTAGCCATTCTTGAACATCAGTTCGTTTTTGTTGTATTAGATTTTCAAGAAAAGTAAATGTCATGCCTGCTCACCAATCACCTGCTATTGCCTGATATACGGATAATGCAGCGACGATAGCTGTTTCTGCGCGCAAAATGCGTTTACCTAAGCTTACTGGTAAGACATAGGGCAATTGATGCAATAAAGCAAGCTCTTCTGGCGAAAAACCTCCTTCGGGTCCAATTAAAATTGCATTGTCGTCATGGGGAAGACTTCGCAACTTCGAAAGAGTGGAGCTATACTGTAAGGTTTCATCACAGAGAATTAAGTTGCCGGTAAATTCCTTAGCCCCTAAAACCTGGTTCAGGTTTGCAGCTGGGTGAACCTCTGGAATATCTAGTCGTTCACATTGTTCTGCTGCCTCAATTGCTGAAAGCCTTAGTTTATCTTGATTGACGCTCCTCACAATTGATCTTTGTGTTAGTGTGGGAAAAATAGCAGTAGCACCTAGTTCGGTTGCCTTCTGGACAATATATCCTGCATTCTCACTTTTGATTGGAGAGAAAAGCAGGCTGAGTTTGGGTGTTGGTTCCTGCGGGAGCTCGCAATTGTGAATCTTAATCTGGCAGGCTTTCTTATGAGCGGAAGCTAGCTCGGCTTGCCATTGGCCGTCTTTCCCATTGAAGACGCTAATCATGTCACCGTCCTGTAGTCGCATAACGCTTATTAAATAATGGGACTGCATGGAAGCCAGGGTGATTTCATCGCCCACTCCCAGGCTATCGTTTATAAATAGTCTGGTTTTTTTTAAGTTGCGCTTCATTATCCGACTTGTAATTTAGACTGCTTGTTCTTCGCTTTCTTTAAAACAGGCTTGTTCTTGCTGTCTTTAGTAATAACCGCCTTCTTTTTAATACTATGGTTTTTAGCCTGAGCTTTATTGTGGAGCTTGGCATTGCTTGAAAGCTTGGACTTAGGTTTAACCAATGCTGAAGCTTTTGCGGGTTTTACATTTTTAACCACTAGCTTTTTTTGCTTAGGATTCACGCTGGCACGCAAACCTTTATCTACAAGATCACCAAGTACTTCATCATTATCTGCAGCACCATTACTTTCGTCCAGAGTAGCTTCCTTATCTTCAGTGTAAGAGTAGGCGACTTCAAATATGCCTTCTTTATATGGGATAGTATTATAATTCCTGGTGGCCTCACCAGATGCAATTGCTTGGTTTTTACTGTTTTTTGCAAGTAATGAGGTCTGCAAATTCTCATAGCCGTATTCTAAAAGCTGAATCATATGGGTGTCTCGGGCTGCAGCTGTATGCCCACCCATTACGACGCCGACCAACTTGTTATCCTGGCGGTTTGCTGATGTGACCAGATTAAATCCAGAAGCTGATATGAAGCCGGTTTTAAGGCCATCAGCCCAGGGGTACCTGTGCATCACCCGATTATGGGTATTGATAATATTGCCCCTGAATTTAAAGGATTTAGAAGAGAAGAGAGGGTAGTATTTTGGGTAATCTCTGCGGAGGGCTATTGCCAGGCGTGCCATATCAAAGGCTGTGGTTACCTGCTCGGAGTTGGGCAGACCACTTGCATTTCTAAATTCGGTGTTTTTCATACCGAGCGCATGCGCGACTTCAGTCATCCGGTCAGCAAAAGCATCTTCGCTACCAGCTATGGCCTCTGCGAGCACTACTGCTGCATCATTGGCCGAATGGACAATCAAACCCAATATGGATTCGCGAACCGTCATCGACTGGCCAGCATGGAGGCGCAGATTGGTTTTGGGCTGTGCAGCGGCTTTTAACGAAATCGGCAGCTTTTGGTCTAAGTTGAGTTTTCCTTCTTCCAACGATTTAAAAGTCATATAGATTGTCATCATTTTTGTCAGGGAAGCAGGATGAAGTATGCGGTCGGCGTTGCGGTGGTAAATGATATCGCCAGTATCGGAGTTAACCACCAGGCCAGCGTACCTATCACTGGTTGTGAAGTCGTAGTTACTGCTATAATGCTTCTTGCGAGCAGCATGTGCAGGTGTGGCAACCAGCAATAAAACCATGAGGTAGGTAAGTATCCTGATAATGTCCCGCACTCTTTCTCCAAGTCTTTAATCTCATTTTTAAAATATTACCTGTTTTTGTAAATGTAAAGTGAGTATGCATTTTTTTGCAGATTATATATTGTTGAGTTTGAATAGTGCAACGTTGTTATTGCTATTAATTTATCTAATGGATGTCTTTTATCATTTCAACATTAAGATGGATTTGATCTTTACCAATATGTGTAAACCCCTCAATTTCTGTTCCAATAGCATTTTTTATGCCTGAATTGGCATCTTCGATCTTATATCCATTATCATCAATAAGCTGGAACACTTTTTGCGCATGTTCTAAGTTGATTTTAGCATCTTGCCAGTGGGCTTCATTTAATTTATCCGTATTTATTGTCCCTTCTAGGGCTTCAATAGCCTCCATAGTTATTTTCTTACATTCTGTTAAGGCATCATGCGTTAATTTAAATTCTTCGCCATCATTAGTACTTGATAGCTTTAGGTCCATAAGCCCCCAAATGCTGCTTTGGACTTTACCATTTGTAAAATCTAAAGCTGTTTTTACTCCTTTTAAATTTTGTAAATCAGCATTAATAGTTATTCCGTCTAATGATAAAGCATCCTTAAATTGCTTTGTAGTCATGCCTTTTGTTATAAGGCTTTTAATTACGGTAGAGCTAATATGTTGCGCAAGTGATATAGTGAAATCTTTACTTATAAAATCATCATATCCTGTTACACCAGCTTTAGTATCCAATTGCTTTATACTGCTCTCTATTGCTAGTTTATCTTTAAAAATTTCAAATGAAGAAACGGTTTTGATATGGTTTAAGGCTTTTTCTAACGCGGTTTTTTCTGTTGTTGTATCTAAATTGCCAATGCTTATCTTTACAGTTTCAATTTTATCTTTATCACCATTATAAATAACCAATTTCTTTATGTTGGCGTTTACTACTTCCAGGTCTTTAAGTGCATCTGTATCGCCTATGCTTTTTGGTATGACTACACTTTCGATATCTTTCTCTAGTTTATCTATATCCTCGTTTAGTTTCTTTATATCGTCTTGTAACATTTTATATTCTTTTGAGGCTTTAGAACCTGCAGCTTTCTCATTTTCCTCTAATTCCTTTTTAAGAACGTCTCTTATATTTTTATCTTGCTCTAATATGAATTTCTCAAGAATGATTTTGCTTGTATTAGATATAGGATTGATTGAAGCTTTTTCCTCAGTAAAAATTTTGTTTATGATGTTTAATTTCACTGGATCAATGACTGCTCCCTCGATTTTTAAATTTTTTGAAACATTTTCAAAGTCTTTTGAATCTTTTTTAGAATTGATAAACGTTTTAAGATTAGAGGTTAGATTGCTTTTAAATAATTTTAAGATGTCTTGTTGGGTTTTTGTAGATGTAACGAAGAATTTAATTGATACATCATTTTCTTTTATATTGGAAAATTGAGCAATTTGGGTTTTTAGAGTTTTAATATCAGCTTCTAAAGTGCCAGATTTTTTTTCCAGGTTTTGCAGTACATTCTCATATGCAGTGAAAGCAGCTTCCGCAGGAGCAAGCTTATTGTATTTCCCTATAATTTCATTCTTAAATGTCGCATCGTTATCCAACGCTTTTTTTAAAGTATCGTTTAGATCGACATATTTTTTTGGCTCATTTAAATGCTTATCAACTTCAAAAGATGTGATACTATGACCTATATCATCATAAATCGTTTTGTTTATGCCCTTTAAGCCAGCTTTTGCATCTGATTTAAACATTTTTTGCAACGCTTCTAAATGGCTCTGACTTGCGTCATCATAAGCATAAAGTGATTTGATATTAATCTCATTTAGTCCCACTGCTGCTGAATAATAGCTATCTTTTATAAACCACTCTTTAAGTGGGGTTAATGCTTTGATGTCAGGATCTTTCTTAGCTAGAGAATTTATATAGGTCTCTCCGGCAGTTGCAATTATCTTTGCGATCTGAGCTTCTTCTACGGCAGAGAGCTTGGTATGTGTGGCGCTTTGTTTTAAAATCTCGTGGAGTTTTGGTTTATCAGTAAAATTGATAACAAAATCTAATTTGTTTATTTGCTTCTCAAGCGCCTCCGGAGTGCCTTCTTCAGAAAGTAATTTCTTAATTTCATTCAGAGTTTCCACAACCCCTTTTGTATCAAGGATTTTGGAAGATGGTATGCCCTTAGCTAACTTGTTTATGTTCATGTCTACATAAAATTTGACAGCATCTTGTAGTTGTTGATTTATAAGTTCTATCGCTTCATCGCTCAATTCGTCTTTCAGTGCTGCAATTTTATCATCCAGTTCTTTATCAAGTTTTTTCCCTAAGGCTTCTGCCTGTTTAGTTATCTCATCTTTGATTTGTTTTTCAAGATCAGCAGGTGCCATAGCTTTAGCTTCAAGCTCTGAGATTTTGGCTTTTAAATTTGTTGCAAAGTCCTCATAGGTTACAGGAAGGGTTTTGGTAAAATACGCTTCAGCTATATCTGTGAGCTGCCCTTTTATCTTATCTACGTCTACACCTAGATCCGTTAGTTTTTTAATTATCCCTGGTTTAGTAGGGTCTGTTCCAGATTTTGTAGGATCGCCGCCTGCGCCGTATAACGCTTCGTTTATGTTAGTTTGCCACTCAACAAATGTATTGAATTCTTTGGTTAAGTTATCAACAGATTCTTCCATGAGTTTCAATGACTCGTTTTTTAATTTTGCTAGCGCTTGATCCAAAGCCTGTACGCTATCCTTACTAGCAAAATTATCTTTCAGCTTATTTATTTTGGTTTCAAGTTCGTTGTTCAGCTTAGTCTCTAACTTCTTAGCCTCTTCCTCTGCCAAGGTTTTTAAAGTAGCTCGCATATTTTCTAGGTCTTCATTCGAAGCTTTTTTATCGATATCTTCTTCTAGTTGGTTAATCTTCTCTTGGATTCTTGCAGCCATTGTACCATAGCCTTCAATAGCAGTAGCTCCAAAAACTTGTGACACCTCTGAAAGGGCTTTATCTATTGTCTTAATGTTGTCGCGTAAATCTTCATTAGTATCTGCTAAATCCATTATATCTTTCATTATACTGCCATCTTTAGGGCTAGTTGCATTTCCATCTTTACCATATAGCGCATTGTTTATAGTGCCTTCCCAAATTTCAAGGGTCTCAATTCTAATTGCAAAGTCTGCAAGCTGACCTTTTAATAAGATGTCTAGATTGTCTGTAATAGCTTTTTGTGCAGCTGGATCAAGTCCTGAGTATTTCGCTGCCAGCTCCTCGATCATGTGATCTAAGCCGGTTCCTACTTTATCTTTAAGCGCATTTAACTCGGCTATGTTTGCGCCAGCTCCTGCTTTGGTAATGGCTTCAGAAAGTTCAGAGAAGTCTGCAGCCGCTGCATTTCCAAAAGCTTTAGCAGCATCAACCAGCTCGGCTTTTATCTTATCTACATCTACACCTAGATCCGTTAGTTTTTTAATTATCCCTGGTTTAGTAGGGTCTGTTCCAGGATTAGTAGGATCTCCACCTTCACCATATAATGCATCGTTTATGGCTGTTTGCCACAGCACAATTTTATCGACCTTGCCGGTTACATCAGATACTTTGCCCTCAAGCGCATCTATTTGTGCTTGGAAGGTACCTTTGGCGCCTTCGGATAGGATATTGATGGCTTCAGCGAGAGCCTTCTGTTGATCTGGAGTTAACCCCTTAAACTTGCCTCCTAGTTCTACTATCATATCACCAAGCTTATCTTTAAAAGCTTTCTCTCTATTATCTAGTAAAGTTTGGAGATCTGTTGCTTGTTTAGCTAACTCCTCAGGTGTGACTCCTTTGCCTTTAGCAATTGAGGCATTAAGAATTACAAGCTGTGCCTCCATAGCTTCTGAGAGCTCAGTGAAGTCTTTGACAGCATTATTACCAAGGACTTTTGCTGTATCGACAAGCTCTTGTTTTACTGCATCAATATTTATCCCAGCCTTTTCTAGGTCTTTAATTATACCGAGCTTCTTAGGATCTTTAAGAGGTTTGGTAGGATCTCCTACTTCGTTACCATATAATGCAACATTCATGTTAGTTTGCCATGTTTCAAGTGCCGTGACCCGACCTGTAACTCCTTTCAACTCTAGCCCGTACTTATTCATCACCTTGTTGAATTCGGTTTCTAGGTTGGATTTCTCCTGTGTAATGAGCTCATTTAGGCTTTGATTCAAATTTAAAATGAGTTTCTCTACATTTTTAATATCTACACCTCGATCCATGGCTTCTTGAAGAATTGCAGCATTTGCCTTTAGGATTTCTGCTTCTAACGCAGTCAATTTACCATTTGCAGCTCTAATGTCCCCTTTAAGCCCGTCAATTGTAGTATCAATATCAGTCTTTGAGTATCCGCTGGCTTTAATGAACTCCAGGCGGGCTTTCATAGCACCACTCAGGCCTTTAAATGGACCCATAAGTCCATCCAAAAGTACATCTTCAGTATTATTTAAAATCTCTGTAATTACGGTATTGTCATCCTCCAAGTCCTCCACAGCTTTATGTAAATCTTCAAATTGTTTTGGAATATCAATGTTGATTTTATTTTTCATTTCTTTCATGAAATCTCTAAACTCTTGATCTATAGTCTTTTGTTTAGTGTTTTGTATTTTTAATTTGTTTATCTCATTAAAGTTAGCTGTTATGCGTATATCCATTTTTGCAATAGTCTCATCCATATCCTTAAATTTCTGGGTATAATCCTTATGCAAATCTTCAACCCTCTGAGCTGTTGCTTTTGCGTAATCATCCAGGGTTGTATCCATGGCTTTCAGGTCGCTGACTTCTTGGTTTACCTTAGTATCTAAATCCTTTATAAGGTCTTTCACTTCTTGTGTTTTGGTGTCGATTTCACTCCGCAGCTTAGCAACTTCAGCATCGACATATGCTTTATCGCTTTTGCCTCCACCACTCATTAGATTGGTGACGAAATCTATCTTGAGTTTGATTTCAGCTTTAATTTCAGCAATCTTCTTGTTCAGATCTTTTCTTAGATCAGATATTTCTTGCGTATGTTCGCCTAGAGTTTTTGAATGCTCAGCAAGCTTAGCAAGCACGCCATCCATATCCATTTTATCCTTTAAGGCTGCTTTTTTTCTTAGCTCCCGAACTCTTATTAAGTCGCTTTGTGCCATAAAATCACTCTATTAAACATGCATACATATTTAATAAATTAGCATTAAATGGTTAATAAAGGGTTAATTGGACTTTTTTGCCTATTCAAGTGAAAATATAATATTATGTGAATTTAATATTTCGCTTGCCAGGTCTTTTGGGCCACAGAGTACATAGCTCATAGACTGATATTCTGAAGGGATCTCCACACCGTCTTCCTCCAGAATTTTTAATTCTGCATATGCATTGTATTCTTGGGGAGTAAGAGTGTTATATATATAGCATAAATGATATTTATTAGCGGGGTTATCTGGGGATTTTAAGTAAACACTATAGGTCTCGAAAGGGGGGGTATCCGCTCTTTTGATCAAAATGTCATCAAGAGTGAGCTTAGTATCCCGGATTTGCAGCCTGTTATCCGGAGAATTTTTAAATCCCTTAATAAAAATGTTGCTGCTTCCTGGCTCAAAACTAATCGTGTTGCTGCCATAATCTAAATTAAGGGTAGCGCTTGACGATGGACTAAACAGTTTTGAGTAAATATTATTGGTGCCCTCTCCGGGGTAAATCTGGATTTGCTTTATTATCATCCCTTTAGGCATGGTAACATTGATACTGTCATTGCCTTTTGCACTTTTGATTTCTAAGTCAAAGATCTGTAAGTCGTCTCTTTGGCAGTTATGTTTATTGCCATTTATATTCAGAATGCAAGCTTCTGAATTGGTTAAGCACTCCAAGTCGATTGAGTCATCACCATCTGTGCCTTTAATCACCGCTATTTTATCATTAGTAAATTCTAGGAAGTTTAAGTTAAACTCTTGTGAATGCATCGACCATGCTATTAAAAATTATACATTAATCCTAACATAGCTGTATGCGTTTTGATATGGGATTTTATAGCTCTAGTCCCATTTACTGGCAGCAAGGGGTCATTTTGATCTATAGTATATGATTCAGTTTGCATCTTCCCTAAGTTAAAAAACTTATAAGTAATATAAGGAGTAAACCACTGATTTATCTTGAAACTGGCGCCAGCACCTATATTCCAAGCAAAACTATCTTTGGTTTTTTCTGGATGCTCGCCGCCCTGAAACCTGTAATCTCCTGCGTTATTGTGCGCAAATCCAAAGCCCGCATTGATAAATGGAGTAATGCAATGGTGAATGACTATATTTCCCGTCATATTAAACATAAGTGTTGAACTGCTAAATTTTTGAGTTGCTCTTTCTCCAACAGAAAGAATCTTGTCAAACTTATGATAGGGAAAGTGGTTGAACGAAGCATCAGCGCTCAGATATTTGTTAATATGAAATCCAGCTCCAAACCCAAAAACTGCGCCATTCTTTGGCTTGTTGTCCTCATAATGTTCATAGCTTGTCATTTCAGTGGGGAAGGAGCCGCCTGCTTCCACTTTCAAAAAATATTTCTTGGCATGTTCATTGGCATGAGCTTGTGTTGCTGCCAGAACTAGAGCTGATATTAAAAACAAAGCTTTTTTCATTTGTGTAAATCAAATAAATATCCAGGCTATATACTTGATTGAACAAGAATATTTTGCAATGCTTAAGTGATTAAGGGGAGAATTATTTTCCGAAGAGATGGTATACACAATATTCCGAAGACATAGTATACACTTTTATCGATAATGGAACGAGTCAATGTTACATCATCATATGATATACTCTAAATAGAGCCATTTCGACGTCACTGCGAGCGAAGCGAGGCACGTTTCGCACGCTACGCCAAGATAAATCTCGTCGTAGCTAAATTTTGCCTTCGGCTGTTCTCTTAAGGATTTATATATTGAACTACTGCCCGCCTACGCCAAGGCTTCGGCGAGGCACGTTTCGCACGCTACGCCAAGATAAATCTCGTCGTAGCTAAATTTTGCCTTCGGCAAAATTAGCGAAGACGGATGGTGGAGCCTGTAGGATTTGAACCTACGACAACACCGTTATGAGCGGTGCGTTCTAACCCCTGAACTAAGGCTCCATATAAGACTTGTGTAAATGTAACAATAAAGTTCCGCACTGTCTATAAAATTTCGAATTTATGAGGCAAAAGAATGCTATTAAGCAACATCAACTTCCATGGAAGCAGCGGCCTTTCGCACATTAGCACTAGAAGTGCGGTTGATAAATTCCGCCTTTTTGCTGTAGGTTAGGTCATCAAGACCAAAAATACTGGAACCTTCAATATTTATAACGATGATCCTGCAGTCTTCTTCTTTGCACAGAAGGTTAAAGGTACCGGTGAAGCCTAACACCCGTTCATGCTTCTTATTATAAAAAACGATATTAGCTTCCGTTATTACCAGGGATGCGGAAATTACTCTTAGCCGCGGAATCTTCAGGGAAAAGTTTTGTATATGTTCGTGTTTAAATAGTTTTTCAAATGCCTTGGTATAAAATTCATGAACCTGTTCAGCACTGTTAAAGGGAGTGAATTTCTCTTTGTCCATTACAATGCAGGGGAGATGATGTAATTTCATCAGTTTCTGCATATCCAGAACTTGTAAAGCAGAAGCATAAGAGTTAAAAAAATCCTGCACAACTTTTTCTTGCATAATTATAATGGCAAAATTGACTATTATACCAGTTTAACATTCTTGTATTATATTACTAATGAATTCTCTCAGGTAAGAATTGAATTAATTCTTTTAAAATGATTGAATAAGAAGTTTCCCCCAGCTTACCAAGGTATTCCAGGGCTTTTTCAGCATAGTGGTGTGCTGTGTTATGAGATTTAGTAAGCGCATCAGTTTGTTTTAACAACAGTACTAGAGTGCTGAGGTCGGCCTCAGGATTGATCAATAACCCCTCAAGGTAGTTTTTTTGGTCAGGCCTGGCATTTTTATAAGCTAATATAAATGGAAGTGTGACTTTGCCTTCACGGATATCATTGCCCTGAATCTTGCCAAAAGTACTGGTAGCTGCGGTATAATCTAAGATATCATCAACGATTTGAAAGCATATGCCAAGATTGAGCCCAAAATTATAGAGGTTATCAATTTCCTGCTTAGTTCGCGAAGTAAGTATAGCTCCTACGGCACAGGCAGCCGCAAAAAGTAAAGCTGTTTTGCCTGTAATCAAGCGTATATATTCGGGTTCAGAAAGATCCGCTTTTTTTATTAGCTCGAGTTGCCAGATTTCTGATTCTGTTATTGAGGCAGCTGTGCTAGCCAGCAGGCTTAGCGCTTGCAAATTGCCCGCACTTACCATGAGTTTAAAAGACTGGCTGAGCAGAAAGTCGCCGACCAAAATGCTTGCTTTGTTCCCCCAGACATGGTTTGCGGTTTTCTTACCTCGGCGCAAAAGGCTTTCATCTATCACATCGTCATGCAATAAAGTAGCTGTGTGTATATATTCTATTGCAGTTGCAAGTTTAATATGGCTGTTGTCATCAATTGCGAACATTTTGCTGCACGCTAAAGTCAACATGGGTCTTATGCGTTTGCCACCGGCTGACACCAGGTATTCGGTGATATGGGGGATGAGGCTGGTGTAGCTTTGAGCAGCTGAGAGGATAAGCTTATCAACCTCTTGCAACTCGGGTAGAACCGCAGATTTAAGATCATCGAATGGGTTGGTTTTTAGTGCAGGATTAATCACGTTATTAAGACATCATTTGCATTGTAAAAATAGTAACATGATTAGTACAGTTACTGCTAGTTTTTTGTGAGCTCATATGAGTTCATTTCCAACTCTCAGCTTTATATTCTTCGTCGCTTACAGGCTCCATCCAATCGATAACTTTGCCATCAAGAGACTCGGTAATTGCAATGTGAGTCATAGCGGAAGTAGCAGTGGCTCCATGCCAGTGTTTCTCCCCACAAGCAATAGATATGATATCACCTTCGTGGATTTCCATTTTTGGACTGCCCCAACTCTGAACCCATCCGCTGCCTGAGGTAACGATCAAAGTTTGTCCAAGTGGGTGGGTATGCCAGGCATTGCGTGCTCCTGGTTCAAAGGTTACTATGGCGCCGCTGAGGCGGGCAGGTTCGCTTCCTTTAAACGGTGAGTCAATCTGAACTGAGCCTGTGAAATATTCAGCTGGCGCCTTCGTTGCAGCTTGCGTACCTTTTTTGATTATTTCCATAATTACCTTTTTGAGTTCATTATGTTTATAATAAGTCTATGATAATAAGTTTCAATAACTTAAAGCTTAACTGTAATTATTATAGTATTGGTCATTCCATATGTCACAGCCTTCTGTAAGCATAGCACAGTTTTCGACAGCAATTGCATAGGTGGCATGTGCTCCCTCCAAAAAGTTTATCTGATTTATACATGCGGATTCCATTATCGCATTTACCATTATTAGGTTGGTTTGGCTTTCCTCGATAAACTCAGTTTTAAGTCTGGGGAAGGCGTTATGCAATTCGGTTTGCGAGTGCTCGGCAAAATAGTCGATTAGTCCTAAAACATCGCTATGGGTAATATAGTCAGTATTAACTAAGGAGTGCAAACCTGCATTCATAAGTTTCCCAATGCCATATACCGAGATGTCTTCAGTTGTATTGCCCGATACTAAGGTATCGGTTTTTAAAGATGGGCAGATTTTATCGAAGGCCCAGGTTTTTATTGCTTCAGCTTCTGTGTGATTGAGAAGGCCAGAGCTTTTGTTGATGGCTTTGCGGGCTTCAGCAGCAAAATTGCCGGCGCCATAAGCGCCTTCATAAACATGGAATTTTGAGTCATATGTGATGTCGAGCTGGAAACTTCCCCCGCCTATGTCCCATACCAGGGCATGGGTAATTGGTTTGTGTTGAGCGGCCAGGCATTGCATGGTGGCTGTATAGCCCAGTTCACCTTCTTTCATCTGGGATATCTTTACGATGTGAAAGCCTTCGCCCTCAAGTTTTTGCAAATATTCTTGGGCATTTTCAGCATTCCTAGCCCATGCAGTTGCGAATCCGCCCATTTTTACCTGTAGGCTGTCAACGCGGTAATAATCCTTGATAGAACGCATAAGATGTATGCCCTCGTCCTGGCACTGTTTTGTTAAAGTCTTGCTATCAGGCGATGTGCTAATGCACTCCTGGTACTTGTACTCAAATGATGCTTCTTTTAAAACTTGGTAAATAGTATTGTTAGCCTTGTTTACTTGTAGTAGTGCGGTTTTTGTTGCGCCAGAACCCATGTCCACTGCCAGACGTAACTCCATTTCATGATCCATTTGATTGCTCCTTAATATTTAAGCATGCTTCGAATATAAAGAATGACGATTTACAAAAAGTTAACGTAATATTAAATCTACGTTAAATTATGTGTTATTAAGTGGACTCGGTATAATTAGCTTCTTTCGTCAGGCGCTTCAGAATGGCCAAAAAGGGCATTAAAGATATCATCCTCTTTCCAAGGCAATGTTTCCTGAGGAATATATGTGCGTTTTATTTCGCCAGCTTTTTCTACAAAGTCCTTCCAGATCCATGCGGGCATATTACCGCCTACAGTTCGATTCATGGGAGTATTATCATCATTACCAACCCAAACTCCGGTAACTATATCATCAGTGGCGCCAATAAACCAGGCATCCCGGTGATCCTGGCTGGTGCCAGTTTTCCCATAGGCTGTGCGTCCTGCAAGCTTGGCCGCGCGTCCTGTGCCATTCTCAACGACGTTGAGCAGCATGGATTTCATATCCTGAACAACATGGTGTTCCAGCACGACATCAGTTGGCAAGTCTGCGTGTTCATAAATGATATCATTGTTGGCATTGCGAATTTGCAGGATGGCAAATGCATTGACCTTGACTCCATCATGTGGGATGTGTGCCATGGCCTGTGTCATTTCAAGCAAGCTCACTTCAGAAGCTCCGAGGGCAAGGCTAGGAAGGTTTTGCAGTGGTGATTGCACCCCAAGCTTTTGTGCTACAGAAATGGTTTTCGTTCTTCCTATATTTTCGGAGAGTTGCACAGTAATTGTATTGATCGATTGCGTAAAAGCATCGAACAACGTCATATTTCCCAAGTATTCGTGCTTAAAGTTTTTGGGCGTCCATAAAGGTAAGCCTTTACCTTGAGGATAGGATACCGGCTTATCTTCATAGATATCATCTATGTGGGCACCGTTTTCCATGGCGGCTGTAAAGACAAAAAACTTAAAGGCAGAACCTGGCTGGCGTTTGGCAACCACAGCACGGTTATATTGGCTGCTGTCATATGCCCGCCCGCCAATCATCGCTTTGATTGCTCCATTGGGTTCCATAGCTAGCCCAGCCACTTGACTGGCTTTATATTTCTCACCCTTCTCGGTCATTATTTTATCTGCTGCTGCTTCCAGCGCGGTTTGGGCTTGCAGATCCAACGAGGTAAAGATATTTAAATCCTGGTTAGGGTTTTCAAGTAGATCTGGAATCAGTGAAAGCACATAGTCTGAGAAATACGGGTTTTTTAGGGCGCCGCGCGCCATTCCCCTTTCCAAAACACTTGGAGGCAGGGCTGTTCGCATCTCTTCATGGGTAATATAGCCCTGTTCTTCCATCTCAGAAAGGATATAGCGCGCGCGCTCAACTGCAAGCTTCAAATTGTTGCTTGGGGCATATTTAGAAGGAGCCTTAAGCATAGCAGCAATCACTGCACATTCGAAGACATCCATTTCCGAGGCATCTTTGCCGAAATAGAATTTAGCAGCGGCATCAACGCCATAGTTGCCTTTACCAAGATAAACCCGGTTAACATACATCGATATAATCTGCTCTTTGCTGAAGTTGCGCTCAAGCTGTATGGCTATAAACATCTCTTGAATTTTGCGTTTAAAGGTTCTCTCCGGGGATAGATAGATTATCTTCGCAAGCTGTTGAGTAACAGTGCTGCCCCCCTGTAGGACTTTGCCGGCGCGTAAGTTGACATAATAAGCACGGATAATACCAAAGATATCGATGCCAGGATGGTCAAAAAATCGGCGGTCTTCAGCCGTGATTATTGCCTGAACCAGGTGAGTGGGGAGTTGCGAATAGGTGAGGGTGTTACCCTTAAGGTCACCATATTTGGCAAGCACAGTGCCATCAGAACTGCGGATGGTGATTTGGGGTTTATGATCTTGGTGCGCTATTACATTGATATCGGGGAGGTCATGGACATAGTAGATAGTTACCATGATGCCGATAAATATAATCCAAACCACAGCAATGAAGGCAAGCTTAAGTGCACCCCACATAAGTGAGCTTTTTCGGGCTTTTGCCCCGGCGAACAACCTTTTAATAGGTGTGGGTTGTTTCTTGAGGTCTTTTTTCAGTTTCTTATTAGCCATATATCTTAAATCAGATTGCTAAGTGGTGATTATACACCAACTTAAAGGATTTTATTAGAATAATTTGCAGCAGTGTATAGTTAATTGCAGGGCATTGTATTAAAAAGAAATGATTTTAGTGGGAAATGTAGAGTTTATAAACCGGTAGAATGACGCACTTATTCACCAGCCCGCCTTCGCTAAAAGCTTCGGCGAGGCATTCCGTTTCGCACGCTACGCCGTAATAAATCACGTCGTAGCTAAATTTTGCTAAGGCAAAATTAGCGAAGATGCATAGATTCTAGAGCATCGGTTATATAATGCCGTCGCAGTATTGTTGGTAGAGCTATGCCTTCAGGGTTTTTAAGGCTAAAAAATGCATCATAAGGAATGCCGGAGATATTGCGTTTATATAGGAAATTAAGAACCTCAGGGTCTTTATGTGTAAGGTCAGCCCGCATCAATACTACATTTTTTTCCTTAAGATATTTAATGAGGTCGACATCATCTAGTACCAGGAATTTATTGACCTTACAGGTAAGGCACCAATCAGCAGTCGCATCTAAAAACACAATTTTTTCCTGAGCTATATAAGCTTCAAGTTTAGCCTCATCAAACTTTTCCCAAAGGGAATTGAGAATCTTTTTTTCGACCTCAATAGCATTATTTGCCATGAGTGGCATAGCAAAACCTAAGGCGATAACCAGGCAAAGAAACAGGGTTTTAAACTTTACATTCATCTTTTGGAATAAGCCAAATTTTAACAGTATCAAGGAGCCAATAAAAATCAGCAATGGCTTTAGGCTCAGTTGCCCATGTAAAACGGTTAGTAGCCAAACTGCTGTAAGAAGCAACATAATAGCAAAGATCTTTTTGGCTTTTATCATCCAAGCGCCGGGCTTAGGCAGCAAGTGCAGAACCTGCGGGAATAAAGCTGCTGCGATATAAGGCATTCCCATACCGATGCCGAGAAAGAAAAAGATTATTAAGATCTCCGCATCACCTTGCGATATAGCAAAAGCGACTGCAGTGGTGACAAAAGGAGCGGTGCATGGTGTAGCGAGAAGCGCCGCAAAAGCCCCAGAAAGAAAAGAGTTGTTGAGGCTACTGTCAGAGATCTTGCTTACTCTATGGTTGAGCCACACCGGTAAGTTAATTTCAAAATTTCCCCAAAGGTTGCTTGCGAAAATAATCAGCACCATCACTAAAAACATTATGAAAGCGGGTTCCTGAAAGTGAAACCCCCAGCCGACTGCTTCCCCGGTGTCTTTTAGGGCGATTGTAAATGCGGCAAGTACCATAAAAGAAAAAACTATACCGGCCACGGTGGCGATTAAATTCCTTGAGACGTGAGCGCGAGTTTTGCCATTATGTTTTACCAGGCTGAAAAATTTTAGCGAAAGCACAGGAAGCACACAGGGCATGATGTTAAGAATTAAGCCACCGGCAATAGCTATGAGAATAATATAAAGCAGGCTGGTTCCACCGCCTATATTGCTGCCAGCAGCAATAGTGGTTTCGAGCTCCCTAAAATCCATAACGCAGTATTCGGCACAGGCTCCAAATTCAATATAAGCTTTAATATTAATTGGGTTCTTTTTATCCTGGGCTGTAAAGGTTAAAGGGATAAAGATCTCGCCCTCATAATAGTGGATAGTCATTTTCTTGCCGGTTAGTTCTTCCTGAACGCTTTTAAAGGGAGGCCAAATGGCTTCATGGCTCTTAAGGTTTTCGGATTTGGATAAATCGATTTTCATAACCATGCCAGTGTCACCACGCTCGTGGGCATATACTTTCCACCCTTTAGGAATAAATAACCTAATTCCGATGCCATTCGCATCATACGCTTTAGTAAATTCAACTTTTACTGGTGAGGTGTGCTTCGCTGCGCTTGCCACTAGAGGCATTAGCAAGACAAGTGCAAGAAGCAATCGCAAACTAAATACAAATAAGCTTTTCATAAATACGTCCCTGATCATCGGTGTTTTTAGATTCATAAAGGCAATACCCTTCACATGTGAAACTCAGCTTTTCTATCTGCTGATTATATTTTTGCAGCAGCTCATTTATATCCACATCATTAACGGGTTTTTTTACTCTGGCAACTGTGACGTGCGGCTTGAAGCTCTTATTTTCATCCATCATGCTAACTTTGCCCTGCAACGCATTATCAAGCTGGGTTTTTAATGAGTTAAGCGCATCGTTGTTTTGGATGCCAATACTCAGAATGTTTGGCTCCCAGAATTCCATTTGCGTAAGCACCAGTTCTGTAGGAGTGAGCTTGATTGGTCTTATGGTTTGCTTCACAATGTCTATAACGTTTTCAGCTTGCTCGCCCAGGAACCGCAAAGTGATGTGGAGATTGGATTGCCTGACCCACTTAATATCCGGCCGTTCTTCCTGTAGCATAAGCAGCTTGCTACCCAAGTTCTCTGGTATTACTATGCCCAAAAATAAACGCTTGTCTTTAGCCATGAGCGGTCATTCCCTTTAGGTTTGCAGCAAACGGACTTAATCTATTCATGACTTCTTTCTTTCCAAGTATTTCCATGACTTCATAAACACCCGGGGCGGCAAAGGTTCCCACCACGCCAGCACGCAAGTTCTGCATTACAAGTCCAGGTTTGATGTTTTCTTTGGCTGCAAAATCCGCACCTAGATCATGGAGTTTATCCTTATTCCATTCGGATTCTTCGCATCTATCGAGAGATGGAATGAGTTTCGCCAATAATTCATTACCACCTGCTGCCAGAACTTCCTTTGACTTCTCGTCAAGCTCAGTGCGTTTTTCTATATAAATTTGTGCAGCCTCAGCGAGTTCGGCTAAGGTATTAGCTCGGGGCTTAAGCCCATCCATGCCCTTTATTATACGGTCGCTGAATAACTGTTCGTAATTGACCCCAGTGAATTCCTGCATTTTTGCAAAAAGCGTCTCATTGCTGAGGGCGCGCATATAGTGGGCGTTGATAGAATTAAGCTTATCGATATCAAATCGCGCAGGGGATTTGCCCACACCCTCAAGAGTGAACCATTCGATTGCCTGTTCGCGTGAGATGATCTCATCATTGCCATGTCCCCAACCCAGGCGGAGCAGGTGATTAAACACAGCTTCAGGCAGATACCCAAGTTTGCGGTAGGCATCCAGGCCAAGTGCTCCTTCGCGTTTTGAAAGTTTGCGGCCTGTTTTGTCATGTATGAGAGGTATATGAGCAAATTCCGGAACCTTCCAGTCCATACCTAAGTAGATCTGCTGCTGGCGGAAAGCGTTGGTAAGGTGGTCATCGCCGCGAATTATATGAGAAATACCCATGTCATGGTCATCGACCACAACAGCAAGCATGTAAGTAGGAGTGCCGTCTGAGCGCAATAAAACCATATCGTCAAGCTCCTGATTGGCTATGGAAATTTCGCCCTGAATCAAATCCGTTATCGTGGTTTGGCCTTCTTTTGCAACCTTGAGGCGAACTACAGGTTTCCCGCCGGCAGGTGCCTGGCTTGCATCTTTATCACGCCATGGGCTGGCAAACTTCTTATTAGGGTTCTCGTTGCGGAATTTTTCAATTTCCTCTTCGCTTGCATAGCAATAGTATGCATTGCCTTTGTTCAGCAATTCTTTCGCTACTTCCTGATGGCGGGTTAGATTGCGGGATTGGTGAACGATCTCCTGATCCCAAGTTATACCAAGCCAGGTAAGGTCTCTAAGGATAACATCTGTATGTTCTTGTTTTGAGCGCTCCTGATCGGTATCCTCAATGCGCAGTAGAAATTTTCCGTTACTGTGCTGGCTATAAAGCCAGTTGTACAATGCAGTCCGGGCATTGCCAGTGTGAAGGGTCCCGGTGGGACTAGGTGCAAATCGGGTAACTACTGCCATGCTGCTTCATTAAATGATTTTCTAGATTATAGCATAAATGCCACAATATCTGAAACTATTTTAAAGGCTTTGCAAAGAACGAGAATTTGAACTTTTGGTGCATAGAGAGCCAAGGTACCGTCACTGCGAGCCCCGCTTGGGGCGCGGCTAACCAGTTGTTAGGCTGGTGTGAAATTCTAATTATTGTGTAAACGTTGAGACTGGGTCACCACGGAGCGAAGCTCCTCGTGATTGGCAGCGAGCTGGCGCATTTCAGAGTAAATTGGGATGATGATTTGGTGCTTCTTAAGTGTATTAGTAGCCAATCCGCCTACGCTAAAGCTTCAGCGCGATGTTCCGTTTCGCACGCTACGCCGAGAAAAATCACGTCGTAGCTAAATTTTGCCAAGGCAAAATTAGCGAAGACGGACAGAGTTCTCGATTCTGAGTTTTTTAGTGTCGCACTGAAAAATCTAGTATGCAATTGTTAATATATTAAATTTTCTATCACAACTTTTTTGTGATTATACATGCATGATAACTATGCGAGCTAGTTTCAAGCCGATAAAAAATGCGGAAATAGTTAATGTGAAAGTTATAGCTGCATATGCTATAGCAACCCAAGGTAAACCTTTCTCATGAAGCAGGCCATACTCCAGAGAAAAGGCGGAGAAGGTAGTGAATCCACCAAGAATCCCAGTAGTTATAAAGCTTTTTAGGTGAGAGGAAATGTTACCATGAAATTCCATTAGTTCAGTAATCAGACCCATGGCAAAGCAGCCTAGAACATTTATAACCAAAATGGAGATGGGGAAATTGACAAAAATAACTACTGGTAGAAAACGACCCATAATTACTCTGAGCATGGCACCAATCGCCCCACCAAAACCCACCGCCAATAGTGTTGTCATAAAGTTCTCATAACCCTGCCTATGCATTTGAGTTTAATTGAGCCCAGATAAGTTTGTCTATGGGGATTATTTGCTTTCAGAAAAAACGCCGGCCTGAACAAACATTTTGCCGAACAGTTTGTGAGTAATATCAATCCTGATACGGAACTGATTTCTGCCCTCATTAATATGCATGAGGTAAGTATCGCCAGGAGTGAAAACGGAAGGTAGGGGAATACGGCAGATGCCAATATCCCAAAAATAACCATCGCTTTTAAAATGGAGATTGCCATCTTTTTCAAATACCAGCAACTTCATCCCCAGCCCAGCACCTACATATTCCAATACTTCACCCTTTTCACTTTCTTTCATATAGGAAGTAAACAGAATGGGTTTGCGCCCAGGCAGTCTATAGGTTCGTTCCTTAAATATAAAAGGGCAATTTTTCTTAGAGTAAACCTGGATATCGACTGGGAAGTTATAGGCGGTATAGGGTATCAAAGCCCCTTTGGCAAAGAGCATAGTAACCCAGCCCATGAGCTTTCCCCAAAAAGTGCAGGAGAGTTCCTCCAAGTTTCCATGATAACGCAGTGGCGATCCTGGCAAAGGATTTTTGTCAAAACGCTTCTGAATATCTGGGTGTAGGTCAATCCACTTTTTTCCCATAATTTTCTTAAATAATTCGCCTTCAGATTTTAATTGTCTCATATTTTTTCTTTTAAGAAGTTAGTTTGGCTAAGAGTATATTAATATAAATTCGCAATTAAGTAAGTATAATTATATATGTCTGTAGTCAAATATTGACTTATACTCTCTAGATTGTTAATCTTCCGTGAAGATTTTGCTAGATTGTTTAGCATGGATATTTTTCTCGTTGTGCTGGCGGGTGGTAATGGAACCAGGTTATGGCCACTTTCACGAACATCCAGACCAAAGCAGTTCTTATCCTTTGGCTCAGAAGGCACAATGCTGCAGAAGGCAATTAAAAGAAACCAGGTCGCACAAAGACAGAAAACTATCATTCTTACCGGCACTCATCACATTGCATTAGTCGAAGAGCAGCTTGAAGAAATTAATATGCCAGGTACCTCAATTATAGTTGAGCCGGAGGTGAAAAATACAGCCCCAGCTATTATTGCAGCCGCTCTCCGGATTTATGAGGAGAGCGCTAACGCTATAATGATAGTAAGTCCTTCAGATCATGAGATCCAACAAGTTAATGAATATAGGCAATCTATCATTGCTGCGATCGATCTCGCCCGACAGGGATATTATGTTACTCTCGCAATTAAGCCGATAAGACCTGAGGTCGCCTATGGCTATATGAAACATGGAGTAGCAATTAGTGACCAAGCTTTTGTGGTAGAAAAATTTTTTGAGAAGCCGAGTTTGAAACATGCAAAAGAGTATGTTAATTCAGGAAAGTACTTTTGGAACTCCGGTATCTTTGTTTTTCCAGTTAATAGATTTTTAGACGATGTATCAATTCTTGAACCAATGATGCTGCAGTATATTCGTCAGGCATTCGATCGAGCTTCCTTCCAGCAAAACACAATCTTTCTGGATAAGGATAGTTATGGGCAGATCCACGCCAATTCGATAGACTATGCGCTTATGGAAAAAGCGCACAGGGTGGTTGCTATCAAGACTGCATTCTCATGGAATGATTTGGGAACTCTAAGAAGTATTTGGGAAGTGCAACCCAAAGATATCAACGGGAATGTTCTCAGCAGTAATGCCATTACTATTAACACCAAAAATCTCTACATAAATTCCACAAGCCATAGAGTGATTGCAGCAGTGGATATAGGTGATATTATCATCATAGAAACTGATGATATACTGTTAGTGGCCAATTGTAATAGTAGCAAGAGTATTAGACTATTAGCTGATCATCTAAGTCGCACCAACATACACCAGCGCTGAATACCTAGAATTAATCAAGGCTCACTTTAGTGATATTGCCAAATAATATCTGGTATATCTTAGTTCTCCTGCTTTAGTGAGTGCGCCTTTCGCAACTAAATCTTGTAAGTCTCTAGTTGCAGTTGCGCGGGTAGTTTTGGTAATGCTTAAATAGTTTTCTGCACTCAATCCACCTTTAAAGCCATCAAGCCCTTCGCTAAACATTCTTGCTATAACTTTGCTTTGTCTAGGATTAAATAGGCCTTTAAAGTGGTCATAAAACCTGGCTTTAGCAACCATAAATTCAAAGTGTCTTAATGTGTAGGTTTGTGCATCAGTAATAGTCTGAGAGAAATATCTGAGCCACCTGTTAATTTCATTTTGCTTGTTGGCTTTTTCCAGTTCGTCATAATAGGCTTTCTTATGCTTTGTAATAGTGTATGACAAAGCTATTAATGTGGGTTTGCCCACGCTTTGAGCCAAAGCTTTTTCTGCAAGGGCACGTGATATTCTGCCATTGCCATCTTCAAATGGGTGAATACAAACGAAATACAGGTGTGCAATGCCTGCTCGCGTAAGGGCTGGTAAAGGTGCCTTGCCATCAGGTGCAGTATCATTAAACCATTTAATGAAACGTTGCATTTCTTTTGATACCTTATGAGAAGGAGGTGCTTCAAAATGAACCTTAGGTTTATGCAAAGGTCCTGAAATCACCTGCATTGCTTCCTTGTGAGTGCGGTATTTTCCTACATCCTGCAGGTTGTCATAACCTTTTGTAAGCATTGCATGCCATATAAAAAGCTGATCATGATTGAGGGTATGAGCAAATGTTTCAAATAAATTCATCATTAGCTCAGCGATGCCTTGCTCTGCTTTTGGAATTTTGCGATTGTCAGCTTGTAAGCCGAAATGCTTGCGGATAGAGGATTGAACACTTGCTCGGTTAAGATACTCGCCTTCAATTTCAGAAGTTTTGATAGCTTCACTAGATAAAAGCTCAACAATAAGGTGGTTTTTATCATCTATATCAAGATGTTTAAATGTGCCAAGCAACATTCCAGAGTTCTTGAGAAATTTATTTTCCAATGCTTCGATTTTTGCCTTATCGTACCTAAAATGCGGCCAGTCTGCTTGTTGCCAATTCCATTTCATGAGTTATAGAATTAATTGCTATAACTCATAATATAGTATATTTGTGAGTTATAGAAAAGCTTTTTATAACTCATAGATCGGAATGAAATCAGAACTATAAGATTTTCCCTATACAGACTAGGTAGGTTTGCGATAAGCTCTCAGAAAAAACTTATGCATTGCAAGCATTGTGGAGAAAAATTTAATAGAGATAAAAATGATGGTTTTTGTTGTCTGGGTTGTAATACCGCTCACAGCATTATCAAAGCGCTGAACTTGGGTAAGTACTATGAATATTGCCAGACTATTTATTTTAAAATGCCTATGAAAGTACATGAATTGATTAATGAACTCGACTACTTAGATCATGTTGATAAAACTCTCCAGGGTTACCGCATCAATCTAATTGTTGAAGGTATCCATTGCGGATCCTGTGTCTGGCTGATTGAGAATACATTAAAGCAGCAGCCGGATGTGATGGCTGTACAGCTTAATCTTTCGACAAAACGTCTGGTAATAGAGTGGCGCAACCAGGATGAACACTATATAAATCAGCTGGTTAATATCATTGAAAAGCTCGGCTATAAACTGATACCTTTTACCCCTGATGCTAGTATTGCTGAGAATCAAAGAAATGAACATGAGCTGCTAAAATGTTTAATCATTGCTGGGTTCGGGTCAGTGAGCATCATGATGATCACTTTTGGTATCTGGGTTGCCAACAACAACCAAGAGATGACACCATACCTGCGAGATATGCTGCACTGGGTGGCTACTTTGATTACTGTTCCAGCTATAATTTACGCGGGCCGACCTTTCTTTCGCTCGGCGTTTGCAGCGCTTAAAGCGCGGCATTCCAATATGGATGTGCCGATTTCAATAGCCACACTCCTTGCTGTTGCTATTAGTATTCAGGAGCTCCTGCGGAGCAGCCATTATATTTATCTGGATGCTGCTATTAGTCTGATATTCTTCCTTCTCATTGGACGCTACCTTGACTTAAAAGCACGGAATAGAGCTCGTCAAACAGCGCAGAATTTGGTGTTGAGTCAAGCACAATCCGTCACTCTTTTTAACAATGGTGCCCTAAAACTAACTGGCATAAAAAATGCAAAAGCCGGTGATATAGCTTTTGTTGCCGCAGGAGGCAAAATACCTGTTGATGGAATAGTTATATCTGGAGATAGTGAGGTTGATAGTAGCCTTATCACCGGTGAAACTTTGCCGGTAAGGGTGAGGGAAGGGGAGTTTGTTAATGCTGGAACCATAAATTTGCTCAACCCGCTTAAGATCAAAATCACTCGGCTAGGTGATAATACAACTTTAGGCGAAATTATAAGACTTATGGAGAATGCCGAACAGGGTAAGGCCAGATTTGTGCGGCTAGCTGATCACATAGCCAGCTATTATACTCCTGTTGTGATCAGTCTTTCGCTTCTCACTCTAGTAGGCTGGCTGCTAATGGGGGCTGGCACGGCTGATGCTGTACTTTATGCCATATCGGTGCTGATTATTACCTGTCCTTGCGCACTTGGGCTGGCAGTACCTATTGTGCAGGTTATTGCAACCAGCAGGTTATTTTCGCAAGGAATACTGGTTAAATCAGCTGATGCCCTTGAGAGGTTAGCTCAGGGTCAGTATTTTATCTTTGATAAAACTGGTACCCTGACTGAGGGGATGCCGAAATTTATAAATTCAAGTGATTTTACCCAAAGCCAACTCGAGGCAATAGCTTCGCTGGCTGCACAGAGCCGGCATCCCTTATGCGAAGCAGTTACCAGGGCTTATGCAGGCAAACTCATTACTACTAAAGTCAGCGAGCAAAAAGGACGTGGAGTGGAAGCTAGTATTGCCGGAGTCCATTACAAACTCGGTAATCAGGTGTTTTGCGGAGTGAAGGACGCTATTGATGATGGATTTAGCGAAGCCTGGTTTAAAGCTGAAGGCAAAAAGGCCGTGCGGCTTAAGTTCTCAGATACTATCAAAGCTGATGCCAGACAACTCATAACCTGGTTGAAGAAAAAGCATTTTAAAACCGGGATCATATCGGGCGACAGGAGTAAAGTAGTAGCAATTGTTGCTGAGCAAATAGGCTTGCCTATTTGGCATGCTGAATCCCAGCCCAAGGACAAGTATGAATTCATTGAAACATTACAGAAGCAGGGCGTTAAAACGGTTATGATAGGAGATGGGCTTAATGATGCTGCCGCTCTCAAGCTTGCCCATGTTTCTATGTCGCCGGCATCGGCGCTTGATATCGCGCAGACTTCTGCCGATATTGTTTTTCAGGGCAAAAAACTCTGGCCAGTGCGAGAGGCCTATGAAGTTGCGGTTAGTTCTGTTAAACTGGTAAAACAGAATTTTGCTATCGCGATAGCCTACAACTTAGTTGCCATACCACTTGCTATGCTAGGTTATGCCACTCCGGTTATGGCTGCGATTGTCATGTCAGCCTCATCGATAATGGTGGTACTCAATGCCATGCGTCTAATGCTCCCAAAGTCCGCGAAGTTAGGGTGATTTAAACATAAAAAATATTGCAAAATATTTAATAAAGCTTACAATATTCTTATAAATAGTTATAAACTGCTAAATGTGGGGAATGACATGAAAACGAAGCTCGTAGACAAATTATCTGCAATCCTTAATGCTAACATTGAAAAGCCAAAGATGCATTTTATCGAGCAGCATAAATGCTTGATCGAGAATTTACTAAGTGCAACTACAGTGCAGTATAACTTCTTTACCGGTGGGAACTTTACTGAAGGTGAGTTATTCCATAAAGGGTTTATTGTCCAGGATTGTAAGCCCCAGGTAGATGCAGCAATTAATGGTGTGATAGAGCAGAACAACCTATTGACTGAAGTATCCAAGGAAATAATTGCGCATGATGCTTCTGCTTTGCAAGCGGATAAGGTGCTTGGTTC
Source organism: Alphaproteobacteria bacterium (assembly GCA_013288625.1). GTDB lineage: Bacteria > Pseudomonadota > Alphaproteobacteria > Rickettsiales > Midichloriaceae > JABDBN01. The sequence goes on from JABDBN010000006.1 coordinate 50,207, forward strand.
TTCTGAGTTAAACCACCTGTTCGCTGCATCTAAGAAGCAGCAAGCTGAAGCTAGAGTCGGCTTTCATGATGTATATAAGCTAGAGTGTTATACTAAAGCTAGCAGTTTTACTGGCCAAGACATAAGCCTGGCCATGCATAGGTGTGATGCGATTTATCAGGATATAGGCACGAAATACGATGATGATATCTCCGCTCTGCGACAAGCGGCCGGGTTTGAAACGCACCCCGAATTATAAAATTACTCCCCATGAAATATTTGGGAAATATGTGCTGAGTTTTCAAAGTTATCTACTAGACTTTTATATGCTTCCAGTACAGGTGCTTCTAAGGTGATAGGTTTTTCTAATATTATTGGATTATAGTCAAGATGGCTGCTTGTACCATACTGGCCAATATTAACCGGGGTTAGAAACGGCAGTGTTTTGCAGGCTATATACATTGAAGTATCGATTGTATGGTTAATAAAGTCTAGAAGTGCTCCCGAATCACTAATTATATCGGTTGCATTTGGCATAGGTGAATTCTCTATCTGAAACCAAGTAGTTCCATCGCTTTTTACACCTACGAGAAGTTGAGCAAAAGTACTTCCTGCCTTTATTCCTATATCACTAGATGGCTTATCACTTCCATGATGCGATGATATTCTTTCGTATCCATATTGCCTCAAAGAGTTATATAAATGTCCATCATCTTTTACATTAAAATGAGCGCCTTTAAGAAATTCTTCGGCATTTTGAGTATCGAGTTGCTCTACAATTTGCATAATAAGGTCTGCCTTTGTCAGGACTTCGCCATCCATTTTGTCTAAGTCTTTAAGGAAGTTAATTGCCAGATCGCTTTTTACTTTAGAATCTATTGTAGCATTATGCTTTGCTAATCTTTGTTCCCATACAGTTAGAATATCGTGCGCAGCATCGTGATGCGCTGATGCTATTTTGCTCATATCACTTATATATTCAGTCATATAATCTCCATAAAAATGGCATTATTTATATAATATACTGTATTTATTAACAATAAATT
>JABDBN010000007.1 GCA_013288625.1 Alphaproteobacteria bacterium
TCTTTTTAATCGTCTTATTTATTAAAGCCTGTTTTGCCATTGGCGTTTTGTTTTATATAGACAATCTTGTCAAGAAAGAGGTTGAGCGCTTAGCAACTAACATGATAAAAACCGAAGTCATGCTTGATAAGGTATCTATATCTTTTTTCAAATCGCGCATATCGCTTGATGGCTTTAGAGTCGCGAATCCTGCAGGTTTTAAATCCCCATATTTCCTTAAAACCAAAAAAGTAGTGATCAAAATAAACTATAAGACAATCTTCGATAAGGTGATAAACATAACGGAGCTTGCGCTTGTGCAACCGGATTTTTATTATGAAGGCAATGATCAGGGTGTATATAATGCCGATGTTATCAATGATAATGTCCAAAATAGTGCAAAGATAAAAGATGCTGAAACCAAGGCGGCAAAGAAATTCACCATCAATGCGATTACAATTGGCAAAGGCAAAGTGCATTCCATACCTGAGCAGAAGCAGGAAATGGAGTATCCAGGGCGCACCCTCACCAATGTCGGGGCTGACACAAATGGGGTAAATACTAACGACGTTGTGGCAATTATAATGCAGACGATTTCCGATGACTTTCAGGTGCTGGGTTTCAAAAACTGGGTTCACAACCTTATCGAGAACTTCTTTGATAAGACGGTGCCAGCACTTAAAGAGAATATTCACAATGTGATCCAGGGAATAAAAAAGCAATGATTTTAACGATCAAGAATAGGTTCTAGGAAAATGAGGCAAGCTCAGTCGCCGGCAAAGATTAATTTATTTCTGAATATCGTAGGTAAGCGAGATGACGGTTATCATTTGCTAGAGAGCTTATTCGTGCCTCTGCCTGGGTTGTATGACCAGATATCGGTAGAGCCCGCTCATGATCTAACTTGTGAAATGACGCCGGAAATACCTGATAATATAGTCCTGAAAGTGGCAAGGAGGCTGCAGGATAAATATGGTGTTAAAGCCGGTGCTAAAATTAAAATAAAGAAAAAGATTCCGATTGCAGCTGGTTTGGGAGGTGGTTCATCCAATGCTGCAACCGTACTGAAACTGTTATGCGAGCTTTGGAATGTTAAGCTTGAAGGGCAGGAAGCAATTGATTTTCTGGTGCAAATTGGTGCGGACGTACCTTACTTTCTCAATCCTCAACCAGCCTTTGTCCAGGGTATTGGGGAGATTATCACCCCAGTACAATTGGATCAGAAGCTTTATATACTCCTCGCAAACCCTAAAATAAAAGTGGATACCGGCACTGTGTGTAGAAAAGGCTTCCCAGAGTTTGCCGCAAAAATAGATGGTGAAGATGTTGATGTCCTGGGAGATAATATCTTTCTGGGTAAAAATGATCTTGAGGCCAACGCCATCAGTCTCTTCCCTGAAATTCAAAAAGTACTGGTTAAGCTCAGGCTGCTTAAGGGATGCAAGGTTGCGCGGATGTCGGGCTCTGGTGCTACGTGTTTTGGATTGTTTAAAAACGCAGAGTGCGCTCAAAAAGCCATGGATGCCTTGCCGCGCGGATGGTGGTGCCATTATGAGATGCTAGAGATATAAAAAATCAGGTTTGTCATTAATTCAGACTTGAATTAAGCCGGCTTAGGCTTTATAAATCCTACAGGCTTTGCTGTTGAGCTGATAATGCTTATTGTCAAATCAGCGAAAAATCTATATTTTATATATATATGTTGATACCCAATGCTTGAAAGGCGAGGGTAGTATAATAGGGGAAATTACATGAATATACATGAATACCAGGCTAAGGAAGTTTTAAGTAAATATGGCGTACCTGTTCCGCAGGGTAAAATCGCTTTTACGGCGGAAGAAGCTGAAAAAAAGGCTCAGGAGCTGGGTGCTCCGGTTGTGGTTGTCAAAGCGCAAATCCATGCAGGTGGGCGCGGTAAGGCTGGTGGAGTCAAAGTAGTTAAAAGTCCGGCGGAAGCTAAAGAGAAAGCAGCTGCTATGCTAGGCAAAGTCCTGGTCACACCTCAAACTGGCCCTGAAGGCAAAGTGGTGCAAAAGGTTTATATCGAGGTTGGCTCGAACATAAAGAAAGAATACTATCTTTCTGCGGTGCTTGATCGCCAAACCGCAGGCATTACTTTTATCGCCTCGACAGAAGGCGGCATGGACATTGAAGAAGTGGCGCACAAATCGCCGGAGAAAATAGTGACTCTTCATGTTGACCCTACCATAGGTTTGCAGGAGTTTCATAAGCGCAAACTGAGTTTTGGCCTTGGGTTTTCGGGGGAGCAAGCTAAGAAATTTGCCAATTTTGTTAAAGGGGTTTATGAGGCATTCATTAAAACTGATGCGGCTCAGGTTGAAATCAACCCTATGATTGAAACTGCTGAGGGTGATATCCTGGCTCTTGACGCCAAGATGAATTTTGATGATAACGCATTATACCGCCATCCTGAAATTGCGGCTCTTCGCGATGAAAGCGAAGAAGATCCGCTGGAAGTAGAGGCAGGAAAGCACGAGCTTAATTACATTAAAATGACGGGCAACATTGGTTGTATGGTTAATGGTGCGGGATTGGCTATGGCCACAATGGATATTATAAAGCTCTACGGAGGTGATCCCGCTAACTTCCTTGATGTGGGCGGTGGTGCTACCAAAGAACGCGTAAAAGAAGCATTTAAAATTATTCTTTCCGATAAAAATGTTGAAGGTATTCTCGTCAATATTTTTGGAGGCATTATGCGCTGCGATATTATTGCAGATGGCATTATCAATGCGGCCAAGGACATTGGCATAGAAGTTCCGGTAGTGGTTAGGCTGGAAGGAACTAATTCTAAGCAGGGTAGAGAGATGCTAGATTCCTCAAAACTAAATCTGATTTCCGCAACTAACCTGGCTGACGCGGCAGAAAAAATTGTAAAGGCTGTTAAATCTAAGGAGGCTGCGTAATGTCAATTCTTGTCAATAATAATACCAAAGTAATATGTCAGGGGTTTACCGGGGCGCAAGGCACTTTCCACTCTGAGCAAGCAATTGCGTACGGCACCAAAATGGTAGGTGGTGTTACTCCGGGGAAAGGTGGTCAAAGCCATCTGGGTCTTCCGGTTTTTAATACCGTGCATGAAGCACGTGATAAAACTGGAGCAAATGCTACTGCTATTTATGTTCCGCCTCCGTTTGCTGCTGATGCTATCCTTGAAGCTATAGATGCGGGTGTTGAGCTAATCGTCTGCATCACAGAAGGCATTCCCGTGCTCGATATGGTGCGTGTTAAAAAAGCCCTACAGGGAAGTAAGTCTAGATTGATCGGTCCTAATTGTCCGGGCGTGATAACTCCTGATGAATGCAAAATTGGGATTATGCCAGGTTATATTCATAAGAAAGGAAAAATAGGCATCGTATCGCGTTCAGGTACTTTAACTTATGAAGCTGTTGCGCAAACCACAGCCGCTGGTTTGGGCCAATCCAGTTGTGTGGGTATTGGAGGCGATCCGGTTAATGGTACCAATTTTGTTGACTGTCTTGAGCTATTTGTAGCTGATCCTGATACCGATGCAATTGTGATGATCGGGGAGATTGGTGGCAATGCTGAAGTTGAAGGTGCTGAATTTATCAAACACAGCAAAACCAAAAAGCCAGTGGTAGGGTTTATTGCCGGCCGTACGGCTCCTCCAGGCAAACGCATGGGGCACGCTGGTGCTATAGTTTCTGGGGGCAGTGATACCGCACAATCAAAGATTGATTTCATGCGCACTGTTGGCATTCACGTAGCGGAATCCCCAGCTGAACTTGGCAGCACAATGTTGAAAGCCTTAAAGGGCTGATACAATTTACATCCTGTGCTTTTTTAGAAAAAATACCTGTGCTACTCTAGCTTATAATTTAAAGTAGATAGGCTTATGAAAGGTATATTGTTTGTTGGTGTTGCAGGGGGTTTTCTTAAATTGGCTTATGATAATAAGCCCGCGTTAGTAGGCATGTTTCAGAATATTTCAGCTAGTATTTGCGACTTTTGTTATGCTACCACCACCTTAGGTAATCCCTGCGTTATGATTGGCCAAACGGCAGCTGAGTTTAGTAAGTATCTGTTTAAAGAAATACAAAAGGAAATACATAGAGAAATGCACCAGCTATATCAAGTATTCCCTTCAACGGAAGCAGTTTTAAATATGGGGATAGGCGCACTTAATAATACCTCAACTTTTCTTAGTAATGCTTGTTGTGAACTTGGTAAAATAGCAGTCGATTCTAATTATAAACAGCAGCAAGCTATATCAGGTCTGTTGATTTGTTCAGCAGGAATACTGGCTGTAGCGGCTCTATATAAACTGTCTCACAAAAATAGTAAGCCATCTGAGCAAGGACGTATTGATTCGGCTAAACTGAGTACGCAAGCAAATGGTAATAGCGATGATCTCAAAACTAAAGAGCAACAACATGATAAGAATGAAAGGGAAGGTGCTAATAAACAAGATACATCGCCTGTTCTAGCTGACCCTCAGAGAGCTACTAAAGCAGTTATTAAGAGAAACATACATTTGATATACCCAACTGATGAAGGCACTGATATGTACCAGCATATAAATGAAGTAATTAAAGCCAGGCGTAAGGCTGTAGATAAGAGTTTGGGTATTTGCGAAGCCTCAATCTGATTAGTGGTTTAGTAGGCGATTTATTTCAAATTTATTAAATTCATCGATAAAATCAGTATTTATCTTGCTTTTATGCGAGATAAATGTTAATATTCTTATATCAACAATTGGTGGGAAAATTATGAGAGATTTTTGTAGGAATATGGTTAGACCGTCAATGCTGCCTTTTGTATCTGTAGCTACTCTAGCTATAACGTACTTTTGTAGTGCTGGACTCCCTAGAATGGCGTCAACTTTTCTCAACGGCGCTTCTGGTGTTGTAAATGAGATATTAAGCAACTCAAATAATAAAGAGGTAGCGATAATGGATTTGTTGCTTCTAGGTTTTCTAATAGGATTATTTCCATGTGTAATAGCCCATAAATGCTATGTTGCTTTTTTCAGCAAGCGTGAAGAAGCGCTTCAGCCTAGCTTGCACGAAGCTCAAAATGCAATGCCATTAGCACAGCCTGAAAACCAGCCAGGAGAGCAATACCAACCTCATCCAGGAGCTCAATTCGGGTCAATGCCGCAGTCATATGCCCCACAGCTTGCGTCACAACAATATCAGCCATATGTACCGCTTGTGCCACAATATCAACCATATGTGCATCAACCTGTGCCACAATATCAAGCCTATGTTCGGCAACAACCTACGCCGCAGCTTGCTCTATCTGTGCCACCATCGTGCGGAACGCCATTATTCGAGGGTTCAAAAGCTGCCCAGATTGAGCTTGATCACGCCATTGCAGAAAGCCTAGCGAATGTAAGGTAATTTCGGTTCCGTGCTCTTGGCTGAAACGAAGAGTCGGATTAACTCTGAGCCGATGAATGGATGGATAGTAAGCTTGGTGTAAATTATAGTTTATTTCAAATTTGTTAAATTCTTCGCATAATTCAGCGATTGTGTTGCTTATAATGCATATATATGGTAGGATTTGCGCAATTATTAATTGCAATTGGAAAGATTTATGAATAGCTTTTTTAAAAACTTGCTTGTTGTTGGCTTAGCAACCGCAGCCTATCACTATAGAGATATTATAACTCCTAGGCTACAGCAGCTTTATCAAGCGCTACCACCTATGAATGTAGTTATGAATAGAGGAAACGAGGTTCTCAGTCGTGCTTCAAGTTTTCTTAGTAATTCAGCGGTTGAGTTAAGTCGCAAAATGACAAATTTAAATGATAAACAACAACAGGTACTTGCTACGGCACTTGTAGGCGCTGCTGTCGTTACATTTAGTGCATTTTCGCTTGCCATGATATATAAATGCTGCTGCAAAAGCAGAAGGTTATCGCCTGCAGAAGTGAGAAATAGAAGAGTGGAGCGGTTTCAACCAGTGGCAGAAAGAGATGTTGTAGAGCAATTAGTTGAGGATAGTGAAGAACGACTTGCTATTGCTTTTAGTCTTGAGGAAATGGAAAGAAGTAAGTTGGAGGCAATGGAACTTGATCATGCGACTGCCTTAAGCCTTGCTGAAACGCCTGGTTTTGTAGCGCCGCAACCTGCGCCATCCGCGCAATATATGGTGCCGCAGCCTGTGCCACAATATCAGCCATATGGGACGCAATATCAGCCATATGTAGCTCCGCAGCCGGCACAGCAACAATATGCACTATATGTAGCGCCGCAACCTGCATCGCAGCCAGCACAGCAACTTGCGCCATCTGCGCCACCACTAGAAAAAGTATTGACGGTAGCTGAGCAGATTGAATTCGATCGCGCTATGGCCGCGCGGATGGTGAATGTAAGGTAGTTTCGTTACGGAGCTTTCGGTAAAGTTGGTGCAGGGGTAAGATTGACTTCCTGCATGGGTGCAATAACCCCGCAAGCTATGCGTGCGCCCGCATTGCCTACCGGCTGGCTTTTGTGGTCGTCTTCGTGCTCACGAATAATAAGTGCAGATCCGTCATTATCCAGAAGCTCGGGCTTCCAGGCCACTCCGGCAATTGAGATCATATTGGTATAAAGTTCCATATGGGCAGTGCCATCTTTAGCAACTATGAGATTGGGAAGATCTGACTCTAGTGGGCCGTCAGGATTCAAAAAACCATGAACCCGTTCCGGAGTAACTATAGGTTCTTTAGCGCTGTCGAACCGCTGGTGATCGCTGCAGTCACCGACTTCGTGAAGATGCATACCATGGACGCCTTCGGGGAGGTTGTGAATTTTAATGCGGATTACTACTCCCTCGGATCCCTGTTTGAAAATGGCATTACCGATAGTTTGTCCCTGATGGTTTATAATATCAGCATAGGCCATATCCATTTTCTTTGTGTTAGCAAAGCATATATTTGCGGATACTAAGAAGACAATGCCAGAAAAAAGTAATTTATTTATCATGAGTGCAATTCCAGCAAATAAGTTCTCATATAATAATAACTAATAGGCTCATACGTCAAGTCCCTATTAAGAAACAGTAGTAGATATGGGCTTATTTTAATTCGTAGCCTTGGTCAATAGCAAGCCCGCAATAATCAAAAAAAATCATTTATATTAAGGAATTATTAATCTATTTATATAATCTAATATAAATAGAGCTTGTTTAAGGTATTGCCATGGAAGATCTCCCCATCTCAAAGTCGAAGTGCAATTAATTTAACAAACTTAAGTCTGTTGACAGTTTTGCATAAAAAAGAATATAATCTGGTCGAATTCTTTTTAGGGGGTCGAAATGTCACAAGTCTGCTATGTTACAAAAGATAATGTTTTATATAATGAGAAAAATTTTGCTAGCCAGGAGCTTAGCCATGATTGGCTGAGAGCGAATGGAGAATGGCTTTCGGGGGATGGCTACATAGAAGAAGTTGCCCCATCGAATTTCGTACTAGCATATAATACATATAATTATCTAGTATACTTAACCAAAATAGAGAATATAAGCGTGAGCAATAAAGTCTCCGAATGTGATGGACCTATTTCACTTAGAGGCGAATTTCACTACTACTCTGTAAGTATTGATAGCATTAGAAATGAACTACTTAGTAGAGCTGTCTTTGATAGTGAGATAGGTGATCATTAATATCAGATTTCCCTAGTATGTGTTAACATTTGCTGCTCTGGTCTAAATAATAAATCTGACTACCATCCGTATTCAGAGAAACTATGGTGGTTGATCAAGGACTGAATCGCGAGTTTAGATAATGGGCCAAGCTCCTGAGGCAGTTCATTTAAGGGATGCCATGATATATCCATATGTTTATCCGATTCTTTATTATATGGCCTACCTTCCCAAGTGTTGGCATAGAAAAAGAAATGAACTTTATGAGAGTTATCCAGCTTCCTATCAATCAGGTATTGAAAACTTAAATCGCTGTCTTTTACTGCAATCCCACTTTCTTCCAATACTTCTCGAATTAACGCTTGTTTTAAGGATTCATTTTGCTCGACATGACCGCCGATTAGGCCGTATTCAAGTCCTGATTCCAAAACCCTTTTTTGCAATAAGATCTTATTATCGTGTACTAACATTAGCCAAACAATTGCGTCAATCATAATAATCAAGCTGATTTTATTTTCAGGCCATCTTTATCGCAACTTACCTTAAGCTCATCGCCTTCTGCTATTTTCCCTTCGAGCAGGAGTTCTGCAAGCCGGTTTTGGAGCTCTTGCTGGATAACGCGTTTAAGCGGCCGCGCACCATAGATCGGGTCATAGCCTTTCTCAGCTAGATAATCTCTGGCCTTTGCATCCAGTTTTATAGTGATGTGTTTATCAGCCAGCAACTCTTGCAGCCTTTGTAGCTGAATATCAACTATAGCACCCATGTGTTTTTGCTCAAGGCGGTTGAATAAAATGATCTCGTCCAGGCGGTTGATGAATTCAGGTTTGAAAGAGGCTCGCACCACATTCATCACATCGTTTCTCGCCTCTTCAATATTGTGCCCTGCTGGGAGTCGGGCGATGAAGTCAGAGCCGAGGTTAGAGGTCAGGATGATAACTGTATTTTTAAAATCTACGGTTCGGCCTTGCCCATCAGTGAGCCTGCCTTCATCTAGAACCTGCAAAAGTATATTAAAAACATCGGGGTGGGCTTTTTCAATTTCATCAAAAAGGATGACCTGATAAGGTCGGCGTCTGACAGTTTCAGTGAGCACTCCACCTTCTTCATAGCCAACATAGCCTGGAGGAGCGCCAATAAGTCTGGCTACAGAGTGCTTCTCCATAAACTCAGACATATCGATGCGTACCATGGCTTTCTTATCGTCGAAAAGAAATTGCGCCAGGGCTTTTGTGAGCTCGGTTTTGCCTACACCGGTTGGCCCCAGAAACATAAATGAGCCAATAGGCTTCTCGCTATCAGCAAGTCCGGCACGCGACCTGCGCACTGCGCTGGATACGGCTTTGACCGCATGATCCTGGCCGATAACAAAACTCTTGATGTGTTCTTCCATCTGCATAAGCTTTTCTTTTTCCCCCTCGAGCATTCGGGTGACGGGGATTCCAGTCCACTTGGAAACGATGCTGGCAATATCTCTTTCAGTAACTTCTTCCTGCAGCATGACTGTGGATTTGGTTTTCTCCGATTCACTAAGCTTTTTTTCCATCTCAGGGATCTGGCCATACATTAGCTCGCTTGCTCGCTCCAGTTGCCCAGAACGCTGTGCCAGTTCAAGCTCGACTCTTGCAGTATCCAGCTTCTCTCGGATGTCTTTAATCTCATTGAGCTTCATCTTTTGCGATTGCCACTGGCTAGTTAAATCCAGGGATTTATTTTCAAACAGCTTCAGCTCTTTGTGCAAATCCTTTAGGCGGGATTTGGAAGCTTCATCGCTTTCTTTCTCCAATGCCATTATTGCGATTCTAAGCTGCAAAATCTTGCGGTCGAGTTCATCGATTACTTCTGGTTTGCTGTCAACTTGCATGCGCAGCCGGCTTGCCGCTTCGTCCATGAGATCTATTGCTTTATCAGGCAAAAACCGGTCGCTGATGTAACGATGGGAAAGAGTTGCTGCTGCAACAATTGCATTATCGGTTATTCGGATGCCGTGGTGGACTTCATATTTCTCCTTAAGCCCACGCAAAATTGAAATGGTGTCTTCAACATTGGGTTCAGGAACAAATACGGGTTGGAAACGACGCGCAAGAGCTGCATCTTTCTCAATATGTTTATGGTACTCATCCAGGGTGGTCGCACCGATACAGTGGAGCTCGCCGCGTGCCAGGGCGGGCTTGAGCAGGTTGGAGGCATCCATTGAGCCTTGAGCAGCACCAGCACCAACTATGGTATGTAATTCATCAATAAATAGAATAATAGAGTGGCTGCTATTTGCGACTTCATTTAGGACTGCCTTGAGTCTTTCTTCGAATTCGCCACGGAATTTGGCACCGGCTATCATCGCACCCAAATCCAAAACCATGACTTTTTGGTTGCGCAGGCTTTCAGGGGCATCCCCTATGACAATCCTCTGAGCTAGTCCTTCTACGATAGCGGTTTTACCTACACCTGGTTCGCCGATAAGTACCGGGTTATTTTTGGTTCTGCGAGATAATACTTGCATAGTGCGGCGGATTTCTTCATCGCGGCCGATGACAGGATCGAGTTTGCCTTGGCGTGCCAGATCGGTTAAATCCCTGGCATATTTTTTCAGCGCCTCAAAAGTGTCTTCTGCGTGCGGGCTGTCTGCTACCCTGCCTTGGCGCAACTCTTCAATCGCTGCACTGAGCTTTGCTTCTGTGACCCCATGTTGTTTTAGTATTTTATGGCTATCACTGTCTTTAACGCTAAAAATTGCCTGTAGCAAACGTTCAAGTGTAACGTAGGAATCTCCCGCTTTCTTGGCGTAGTCTTCAGCCTGAGAAAAGATTTTTGCAGTGCTGGGGTCGAGATAAAACTGGCCGGCTCCGCCTCCGGTTACGCTGGGGAGTTTCGCCAAAGAGCGGTTGAGTTCGGTTTTGATTTGATTGATGTCACCACCGCTGCTTGTAATAAGCCGATCAATAATGCCATCCTCATCCTCGAGCAGCGCCGTTAGAATATGCTCAGGCATGTATTTCTGGTGCCCGTGAGCCACAGCATCATTCTGTGATTTTTGGATGATGCTCTTGCACTTGTCCGTCATTTTCTCAAAATTCATAATGCCTCCATCACTTGTCATACTTATAATATATAGGGTTTAAATCATAAATTTAAAGAGAGGATATTTTTGCAAAAGTCTGGTTAGGAATTGAAAGCGGAAGTTTTATGCCTAGTAAAAGAACAAAATTAGATTGTCAAAAATAGCAATAGATGTTATAAGGTTCATACATTTTTAAGCTGGATCACCCTATGCCTAAAAATATTATTCCTTATCTTTTTAACGATATAAGTCAGCTGATTGAAGCCGCACAAACTCAGGCAGCACGGTATGTTAATGCGTCTCTTGTGATGTTATACTGGCAAATAGGATACAAAGTAAATCAATGCATTTTAAAAGAAGAAAGAGGTGAATATGGTGAAAAAATTATTAAACAACTTGGGCAACAGCTCATGTCTCAGTATGGCCGTGGTTTCTCTCATTCTGCCCTATTCAGAATGGTGCAGTTTTCAAAATTATTTCCTGAGCAAGAAATAGTCGCGACACTGTCGCGACTATTGTCATGGTCACATTTTGTTGAAATACTTGCGCTAGATGAACCTATAAAACGCCAATTTTATCTTGAGATGTGTCGTATCGAGCATTGGAGCGTTAGAGAATTACGAAGTAAGATTAGTGGGATGCTATATGAACGTACTGCCATCTCACATAAGCCAGAGGAATTAATTGAAGATGACTTGAGTCATCTGGCACAATCTAAAGAATTGACGCAAGACTTAGTATTCCGCGACCCTTATATTCTAGATTTTTTACAACTGCCAGCTCAATTTAGTGAGTCGGATCTTGAGAAAGCAATCCTAGATGAGCTTTGTAAATTTTTACAAGAACTAGGAACCGATTTTTGTTTTTTAGGGCGTCAAAGACGCATTACAATCGATGATGAAGACTTTTATATTGATTTGCTAACGTACCATAGAAGTTTGAGGAGAATAATTGCCATAGAGCTTAAATTGGGTAAGTTCCAAGCTGGTTATAAAGGCCAGATGGAGTTATATCTGAGGTGGTTAGATAAATATGAGCGCCGACCTGGGGAAGAAAAACCGTTAGGATTAATATTATGTTCAGAGAAACAAAAGGAGCGGGTCGAGTTGCTGGAATTAGATAAGAGTGGTATTCATGTAGCTCAATATCTGACTGAATTGCCTTCTAAGAAGATTTTAGAAGATAAACTACATAAAGCTATCAAGATCGCAAGGGCAAAGCATACTGGAGCCGAAGGATAATGTCAAAGAATGTTAAGCTTTGGATTTGCCTTGATCATGCAGCGGTAAAGTAAAGCGGAAAACGGCGCCTCCGCCTTTTCTAAGCTCAGCCCAGATTTCGCCGCCATGAGCTTTAATAATGCTTCGGCAAATAGTGAGGCCTAATCCCATACCGCGATCAGTCACATATTCCTGGCCGCGATAGAATTTATCAAAGAGTTTGTCCATTTCATATGGAGACAATCCTTTCCCGTGGTCTGCAACGCTGATCACAGCCTTATCATTTTCAATAAGGGCTGATATTTCTATTGGCTTGTTGTCTGATGTATATTTGATCGCATTATCGATTAAGTTTTTAAAAACCTCCTGCATGAAAACTCTATCAAAAGGGATTTTGGGGAAATTGACAGGGATATTAATATACACAGGCATTATTCCTAAACGCTTCTCAAGAATTTTGACAACAGTAGCTATAGCTTTACTCAGTGTATAATGCTTGATTTTTAAGGTGACAGGGTGCGCCTCCAAATAGGCAATCTGCAAAAGATTAGTAATGAGGCGGTTGAGGTGCTCTGACTCACTATAAATATTATCACTTAACGTCTTAATTTTGCTAATATCAATATCTTCGGTCATATTGGCTAACTCTGTAGCGTCTGTCATTATAGTGATTACCGGTACGTGCAAATCTTGGGAAACCGATTGCATGAAGATAGTGCGCATACGGTCAGTTTCGTTTTGCAATTCCAGTTTCTTATTTTGTTCCTGCATTCGGTCGACCTCTACAGCTAAAGCAGTTTGGTGGGTGCAGGCCTCTAAAAGATGCATCTGCTCAGGATCAGGTGGGGAATTATCTGGTTGCATAGGCCGCACTCTCATGACGCCGACCACTCCTTTTGAAGCGAGTAGTGGAATATACATTGCTTGTGAAGAAGTCAAAGTTTCTGTGCCTAGGCCTGCGGACTGACCTAGATCATATACCCACTCAGCAATACTGAATTCTTTATCGCTGAGAAAATCATCGCCCTTAAATACCGCGCGGATCTTTAGGTGGCTGCCTTCAGGTAACAGCGCCATTACTTCACTGTTAAATTCCTCAGAAATATACTGCACAGCTTTTGCGAGCAAATTATCAATTCCCCGCGTTGCTGATAGTTTGCGACTAAGGCGATTCAATAAATTAATCTTCTTTTCTGAATCCAGTGCGCTTATAGCTTGTTGTTTATTGATGACGGTTAAATGGCTGATTAATTGAGCAACCAGCAGCATGACAAGTGGGGTGATGAAATCAAAACTAAAGGGGGTGGAGATGAAAAAAACATCATATAAGACAACGCTTAGGACTGAAGCCAGGATTGATGGTCCCATTTGCCCAAACCAGGCTACCATTATAACGCCCAGCAAATAGAACATGATAATGCTTCTTTCCATTATATATGGGCGCAGAATAACAATAAGGAATGTAACTAGCGCAATAATAGCCAAGGCTGCTCCGTAAGTGCTTAAGGGCTTGCGAGTCTTAGGAGGGCGGACTACTGGGGTTGGTTTGTTGTTATCAGGATCGCCGCGAACAACATACACATCTATTTCGCCGCTCTGCCGGATGAATTCATTGGTTAAACCGCGTAAGAAAATAGATTTCCAGCCTGAGTGCGAGGATTTGCCGATCATTATCCTAGTAATATTGTGTTCATGAGCAAAAGTCATGATCTCTTTGACAATATCTGTAGCATGTATTGTGCGGGTCTCAGCACCCAATTGCTCTGCTAAGCGTAGGTTGCGAATAGCCATATTGCGGTCGTGGGGCTCGATATCAGGGGCTTCGACAAAAGCTACAATCCAATGCGCCTGCAAGGTGGCAGCCATGCGGCGTGCAGCCCGGATGACTTTAGTAGATTCTGGCTTGGATCCTATGCAAACCAGGATTTTATCTTTGCTTGGCCATATGCGTTCTGTCCCTTTGCCTTGACGGTGCCAAAGGACCTGTGCTCCCACACGCTCAGCGGTAACCCTGAGGGCAAGTTCGCGTAAAGCAATCAAATTGCCCTTTTGAAAAAAGTGCTCACGCGCGATCTCAGCCTGTTCGGCAAAATAGACCTTACCTTCCTTTAAGCGTTTTAAAAGATCCTCTGGCGGCAGATCGATCAATTCAATAGTATCAGCCATATCGAGGATTAAGTCTGGAATGGTTTCCTGGATACGCGCAGCAATTATGCGTGAAACAACATCATTCAGACTTTCAATATGCTGGACATTGAGCGTGGTATAAACGTCAATGCCGCGGTCAAGTATCTCTTTGATATCCTGCCAGCGCTTGTTATGGCGTGAACCTTGGACGTTGGTATGTGCCATTTCGTCAAGCAGAACCGCTGCAGGGTCACGTTGTAATGTTGCATCGATATTGAATTCGGTTAGCTGTCTACCCTTGTAATCAATCGTTAGTCGTGGAATACTCTCCAATTCATGGGAGAGCATTTCAATATCTTTACGGCCATGAGCCTCGATAATGCCAATTACTACATCTGTTCCTTGAGTGAGTAGGGCCTTTGCATCTTTGAGCATTGTATAAGTTTTGCCAACTCCTGGTGCGGCGCCTAAATATATCTTTAGTTTGCCGCGCTGCTCATGGGATTCTTCTTCCTTAATGCTGGCCAGTAATTGATCTGGAGTAGGTCGCTGTTTGATCATAATTATTTTCTGGCACCTGCTATACGGTTATCTAAAATCAAATTAAGTTGCATAACATTAACGCGGGGATTCCCCAGAATGTCACTAGCCTCCAGCTTAATTGCTTGCTCAATCATCAAATTAAGAGCGGCCTCAGATAGCCCTCTTGCCGAAGCTATGCGCGCTACTTGAAAATAAGCGGCTTCAGGGCTGATATCAGGGTCAAGGCCACTGCCCGAAGCTGTGATAAGATCAATTGGAATTAATGTAGTAGAGGATGGATTTTGGGTAAAGTGTGTTATCCGGTTCTTAACTAAAGCCAAATAATCAGGGTTAGATAAGCCTGAATTCGAGCCGGATGAGGCTGTGGCGTTATAGGGAAAACGAGAAGTTGCTGAAGGGCGTCCCCAAAAGTACTTAGGGTCAGAAAAAGCTTGCCCTATCAATACCGAGCCTAACTTCCGCCCGCCGTGCTCTATAAAGCTACCGTTAGCTTGCCAGGGAAACAAAAGTTGCGCCAATTTTGTGACTGCCATTGGGTATATGATGCCAGTAAGTAGTGCCATAACTACAAAAAGTAGGAATGCCGGTTTAATGTGCTTTTGTATTTCAGTGGACATGCTATACCCATCCCAATAATACGAGTAATAAATCAATGGCCTTTATACCTATGAAAGGCACTACCAATCCTCCTACACCGTAGATTAGCACATTATTTCGCAATAGGTAGGCGGCTGATACATGGTTATAAGACACCCCACGCAATGCCAAAGGGATGAGAAAAATTATAATAAGCGCGTTAAAAATCACTGCAGAAAGAATTGCGCTTTGTGGAGTTGCAAGCTGCATTATATTTAAGTAATTAAGCGCTGGATAAGTGGTAGAGAACGCTGCCGGCAAAATGGCAAAATACTTGGCAATATCATTGGCGAAGCTAAATGTAGTCAAAGCGCCTCTTGTCATCAATAGTTGCTTACCTATTTCCACAACTTCGATCAGCTTGGTTGGATTAGAATCTAAGTCCACTAAATTGCCAGCTTCTTTGGCAGCTTGAGTTCCAGTATTCATTGCCATTGCAACATCAGACTGGGCAAGAGCTGGTGCGTCATTGGTGCCATCGCCAGTCATGGCTACTAAATGCCCCTCGTTTTGCAGCCTGCGAATCAGTTTTAATTTATCTTCCGGAGTTGAGTCGGCGAGGAAATCATCAACCCCTGCTTCTGCTGCAATAGCTGCAGCAGTTAGTGCATTATCGCCGGTTACCATATAGGTTTTTATACCCATGTTGCGCAGTTGGGTAAATCGCTCGCGAAGACCGCCTTTGACAATGTCTTTAAGATAGATGACTCCCAAAACGTTTGCATTATCAGCCACCACTAATGGCGTGCCCCCGCTTAGTGAAATAGAATTGATGGATTCCTGCAGGGAGTGAGGAAAGACTCCACCTAGGGATGTAACATATTTTTCAATTGCTTGGGCGGCACCTTTGCGAATGTGCCTGTCAGGTAGATTTGCGCCACTCATTCTGGTTTGGGCAGTGAAAGGGATAAAAGTTGCATTTAGTTCCCTAATCGGACGGCCACGCAGGCCATATTTTTCTTTTGCTAAGATCACTATGCTTCGGCCTTCGGGAGTTTCGTCAGCAAACGATGCAAGTTGTGCGGCATCGGCCAGGGCTTCAATACTTACACCTTCGGTGGGAATAAACGCTGAAGCCTGTCGATTGCCAAGTGTGATTGTACCGGTTTTATCAAGTATCAGGATATCGATGTCGCCTGCAGCTTCAATAGCACGTCCTGATATGGCGATCACATTTGCCTGAATCATACGATCCATGCCGGCGATACCAATTGCGGAAAGTAAGCCACCGATAGTTGTAGGAGCCAGGCATACAAATAGAGAGACGAGTACCGTAATAGTAACTACTTCTCCTTTACCTGAAGTGGTAACACTATAAATAGAAAATGGTAAAAGTGTTGTACATACTAGCAGAAATATTAAAGTAAGTGCTGCAAGCAGAATAGTCAGTGCCAGCTCATTTGGGGTTTTTTGGCGTTTTGCCCCTTCAACCAGACTGATCATGTGGTCGAGAAAAGTTTCTCCCGGATTCGCTGTAACCTTGACTACTAACCAATCGGAAATCACTTTGGTACCGCCGGTTACTGAGCTGCGGTCACCACCACTTTCTCTGATGACTGGCGCGCTTTCGCCGGTTATCGCGCTTTCGTCTACAGAAGCAATGCCTTCTATCACTTCGCCATCGCTGGGGACAAAGTCACCAGCTTCGACCAGGACTATATCTCCGGCTTTAAGGTTGGCCGAAGGCACTATCGTTACTTTTGAGGCATGATCGCTGGTTGCTAATTTTTTGGATTGAATTTCGCTGCGCGATTTGCGTAAGGCATTGGCGTGGGCTTTGCCCCGTCCTTCAGCCATTGCTTCAGCAAAATTAGCAAATAATAATGTAAACCAAAGATTAAGGCATATAGCAAAAATGAAACTGGTGTCCTCATAACTATATCCCAAGAGTGCTTGAAATAGCAGTGCGGTTGCAAGCATTGAGCTTATAAAAACCGTAAACATTACAGGATTGCGTATCTGATGCTTTGGAGATAACTTTAAAAGCGCATCCATAAGCGCGATTTTTATAACCGTAACGTCCCACTGAGATTGAACTTTAGTGACCATATTTCTCCCACATCATAAGTTGCTCAGCGATAGGTCCTAATGAAAGGGCAGGGAAAAAAGTCAGAGCCCCTAATACTATAGTCACGCTGATAAGAAGTATGACAAAAAGCATGGTATCCGTGAGTAAAGTCCCTGGGGTTTGCGGGATGATTTTTTTTCGCGCTAGAGAACCGGCAATTGCCAGAGCGGGAATTGCGATAAAATAGCGGCCGATCAACATTGCGAGGCCTCCTGCAATATTGTAAAAAGGTGTATTGGCATTGATTCCAGCAAAAGCGCTGCCATTATTGTTGCCCATAGAAGAGAAAGCATAGAGCACTTCTGTGAACCCATGTGCGCCAGGGTTAGTTATAGACTGTAGTCCCATTGTGGTTACCACGGCGAGTGCGGTTAAAATAAGCACAACAAAAGGCATAATAAGAACAGCAATAGCAGCCATTTTCATTTCAAAAGCTTCAATCTTTTTTCCGAGGTATTCTGGAGTTCTACCTACCATTAATCCGGAAACAAACACGGTGATAATGACCAAAACCAACATGCCATAGAGACCAGAGCCCACGCCACCAAATACGACTTCGCCCAATTGTATTAACCACAAAGGCATTAGTCCGCCCAAAGGAGTGAAGGAGTCGAGCATTGAATTGACTGACCCATTTGATGTGGCGGTAGTTGCCACAGCCCAAATGGCAGAGTTGGTAATGCCAATCCGCATTTCCTTGCCTTCCATATTGCCAACTGACTCAATATTAAGTGGAATCATTTTTGAGTTGCCAATCCGTTCTGCATATATATTAATGAAGATTAATGGTAGCAGAATTAAAACCATAGCACTTAAGATGGCCCAACCCTGTCGTGTATTATTTACCATGAGGCCGTAGGTGTAACATGATGCTGCAGGGATGAGCAGCAAAGCAAGCATTTCGAGAAAATTTGTCCAGGGTGTGGGATTTTCAAAAGGATGTGCTGAGTTAGCATTGAAGTAGCCCCCACCATTGGTTCCCAGCTGTTTAATCGCGACTTGTGATGCCACTGGTCCCATTGGTATAACTTGAATTGTCTCGGTTTTTGTTTCAGTTTTAGCCCTGCCCTTCTCGTCTTTAACTGCTTGACCCTCTGCATTGATAACCGGCTGTTGGTAAGTCACATTTTGCAGGAAATTGATTTTCTCATAGGGCTTTAAGTTTTGAATAACTCCCTGGGAAACCAGGAAAAGCGAGAACAGTAGCGAGAGTGGAAGAAAAATATACAGTATGCCGCGGGTTATATCTATCCAAAAATTACCCAGGGTTTCTGCTTGATGACTTATGATTCCGCGAATCATCGCTACCAAAATTGCCATGCCTGTTGCCGCGGAAAGAAAATTCTGCACAGTAAGTGCCAACATCTGGGTAAGATAACTCAAGGTGCTTTCGCCGGCATAAGCTTGCCAATTAGTATTGGTCACAAAGCTAGCAGCTGTATTAAATGCTAAATCAGGAGGCACTTGGCCAAATTCCTGTGGATTGAAGGGAAGAATACCTTGCAGGCGCTGTAGTAGATAAACTGTAAGCATGCCGAATAAGTTGAAAACCAACATTGCAGTCAAATAGCTTTTCCACTTCATTTCCTGCGCCGGATCAATACTGCAAATGCGATAGATTAAGCGTTCAACGGGTGATAAAATGCTATTTAACCCACAAGGCTTGCCTTGGTATACCTGTGCCATATACCAGCCTAATGGTTTCACTAGAGCCAAAGTAACTATAAGGTATAATAGAACCTGATATATTCCTAATGACATCATACAGTTTGTTGCTCACTATTCAAAATAACTCAGGCTTAAATAAAACTATTAGCAGATATATGAGTAAACAAAGAGCTACCACTCCTCCAACTACATAAAAAATCATTCTTTCCTCTGTGATAGTGAATCAATGAAACCGATTAAGGTAAAGCACAACCTAAAGAAGATTAAGGATATACCGATAAACATTATATCTGCCAAGCTTATTACTGCGTTTATATTAAGCACCTATTTACACTAGCAAACAGATTGCCTAGTTGCTATTAAAATATTGAAATATAATAGAAAGAATATTTGCTTGCCGACTAAAAAAATGGGTATCCCAAAACGTAATTTTGATTACAATAAAGTCAGTCTTAATTGCATAGGAATTATTATGAGGAAGTTTCTTTTTTTATCGGTTATTTTAACCTGCTTAGGAACTATGGGTTTTGCGGTGAATGCATCCCAGGTTCAATCAACTCAGCCGCAGAATCCTAAAATGAAAAGGGTGGTAGAGATCATTGAGTCCGTAACCAGCTTTGAAGGCAACCTTACTAAAGAGATTCATGCGGAGTTTTGGAAATTAGTAAAGGAACTGCAGCTGGAAAAAGACCCTAATTTGAAAGAGCTTAATGAGGTGGCCATCCAGTTCAATTTGGAAACTTGGCAGAGTATTAAACTCAGCTCACAGAATGGCAAAGTAACTAAAACCAAAGACTATGATAAATATAAGGATTTAGTGTTGCAGAAGTATAATGATAATCGGGTAAGGGACTCTATTTCAATGGATGAAAAATTAATGGATGCTGTATCTAAGAAGCAGCCCCTTCAGACCCCACATGGTGATGTAATGCTTACTAATGAAACAATCGATCAAACCCTGGCATCTATAGAGTCTGCATATAAAAGAAGGAAGTTGCTATTGCAGGAACAGTGGAAACAATAAGGGGCTTGGTGTGATTAATAGTTGCTCAAGTTTACTTAATTTGCTTAGTATGAAAGTAGGATTAATTTTTTTTTAGGAACATTATGCGTTATTTTTTTATTATGCTGATGGTTTGTGTAAGCATGGCGTTTATTACCTGTGCAAAGGCTGAAAATGCTGTTCCTGCTACATCTGCTCAGCCTGTGCAGCAGACTTCGCCGGAGCAAATGAAGCAGTTGGATAGACTAGTTGAAATTTTACAAACTGTTGCTAGCCCGGATGGTCATATTGATCAGGCGCTTCACGATGAGTTTTGGAAAATTGTGAAAGAAAATAATCTTGCGACGGAGATCGATTTTACCAAGGTTAATGATGAATCTAATAAATTTGATGTCGAAGTGTGGCAAAGTATAAAACTTAGCTTTACAAAAGGCAAAGTTACTAAAACTCCAAACTACGAAAGCTACAAAGACCAAATGCTGAAAAAATATCCCAGTGACCAGCTTAATGCTAGCATTACACGATATGAAAACATGATGGAGGCAGCTGCCAATAAGAAACCGATCAGTACTGCTAAGGGGCCAATAAATCTCACTGAAGAGCTAATCAATAAAACTATTTCAGACCTGGAAGCATCATATAAGAGAAGGAATCAGTTGATGAAAAAAGATTGGGTTGAAGGGCAATAAGATTCCCTCAACTTATTGCATAACCATTACGGAGTAGTTTTTGCTCCTTCGGGGTTAGCCTGTTGCTTTGCTCTAGCTTGCTCTTCAGCTTCAGCCTGTTGCTTTGCTCTAGCTTGCTCTTCAGCTTCAGCCTGTTGCTTTGCTCTAGCTTGCTCTTCGGCTTGAGCCTGCTGCTTTGCTCTAGCTTGCTCTTCAGCCTGAGCCTGCTGCTTTGCTCTAGCTTGCTCTTCGGCCTGAGCCTGCTGCTTTGCTCTAGCTTGCTCTTCAGCCTGAGCCTGTTGCTTTGCTCTAGCTTGCTCTTCGGCTTGAGCCTGCTGCTTTGCTCTAGCTTGCTCTTCAGCCTGAGCCTGTTGCTTTGCTCTAGCTTGCTCTTCGGCTTGAGCCTGCTGCTTTGCTCTGCTAGCTTCTTCTTCAGCGTTAGCCTGCTGTCTTGCGTTTTGCCTTTCTTGTCTTGCGTTTTGTCGCTCCTGTCTGAATTCTTGTTTTGCCTTTCTTCGGTTTGCTTCATCCCTTAAACGCTGCTCTGCTTCCTGAGCACGTCTGGTTTCTTCGCGCAGGCGGTATTCTGCATCGTGTGTGCGCTTGGCTTCTTCACGGAGACGGAACTCAGCTTCCTGTGCTCGTCTAGCCTCATCTACCTGTTTGCGCAGTAAATCCTTACGAACTCGTTCGATGTTTGCCTGTTCTCTGCGTAAAGCTTCTTCTTTGCGGCGTTGTTCAATATGGATCGCCGTTTGATGTGCGTTTACTATATTTGCATGGAGGCGTCTTTGTTCAAGATCTCTTTGTTCTCTGAGTAGAACCATGTTTAAACGGTGTTGTTCTCTGAGTTCTGAGGCATGCTGCATGCGTCTTGCATCTTCCTGGGACTGTTTTCTAGCAGCATGCAAGCGAGACTGTTCTAAATCGTAGTTTCGCTCTTCGCGTACTGCTGCCTTTATATTATTCTGCTCAGCAATTGCTGCTTTCTCTCTTGCTGTAGTGCGTTTTTGCTCTTCCAGTTTAGTTTGTTCCAATTCGAGTTGATGCTTTCGTGCTTTGTCAGCTTCAAGCTGAGCTTTCATTTCTTCTTCACGCTCAATCTGCATTTTTAATATTTCTTTTTGGATCGCGAGCTCTTTTTCCAGAATCTGGTTATCTCTTAATAGCTTGGCAGCATCTGGCTCAGCCATCACCGAGGAATCGCTATTGGATTGGGACATCATGACATAACAGGTAGTTGCTGCCGTTATGCAGCTAACAAGCATGATAGCAATAAGTAAAATTCGCATTGAATAAGCTCAAAATAAATTATGACGGAATTATAGCATAATATTTAAAGTTGTTGCAACGATAAAGATTAAATAATCCTTAAATGCTTGATTATGGCATTTATTTTTGATAAGGTTAGTTTGTTGCTAGGCTTTCCTAATCGTTCCTTATTCTTGCTCAAATAACTGCTCAAGAGCATATATGACTACATTGTTTAAATTCTTCCCGCTTCGTAGGCCATAAAGAAATGCCTCCTTATGGAGTTCTGGGTTTAGCCTGACATTAAATGTTCCTTTAAACGGCCTATCAGGTGCTTTATTAACTTTTTTACATAGCTTAAGATAGCTATCTACAGCTTTATGAAATTCTTTTACTAAAGTTTCAGCGTCTTTTGCTTCATAATTGACTAGATCCCTAATAAACTCAAGCTTGCCATATAATATACATTCTTCTGGATCAAAGTGCACTGACCCTTGGTATCCTTTATATTCAATAATATCCGCTTTCTTCATAATAAACCTGCTGTTTGTAATATTTTTAATACATCATTGATCTGATAAGGTTTTAATACGGGTCTTGGATGAGGCTTATGAATATCTAATGCTAGTCTTAATGTTCTATTATAAAATTGTCTCCTGGAGCCTGATGTCTTCCCCTTTGTTAGTTCTTCAAAACCGCAACTACTTAATAATTTACTTAATTCATTCCATGTGAAATCTACAGGTTTTCTTGGATGCGCTTCAGTAACTTATTAAGTTTAGTCACAGTTTCTACCTATTCCTACGAATATAAATATAGCACTTCTGCTCGAATTTGCAACTAGTATTAGTACCACATTTTTTATAGTTATGAGGCGACTAATTGATAATCTTAGGATAAAGGCGGGTAGCTACGCTTATCGCCAATATCAGCATGGTAAATAAAACCAGGAAGTCGTGTAGTAGTCCAAAAGTGCTGGGTTCACCTAATATCATGAGGCTTCTGAAAGCATCGACCTGATAGGTGAGGGGGTTGAAGTGGGATAATATCACCAGCCATGGCGGCATCATGGCGATGGGGTAAAGCGCATTGCTTGCGAAGAACAAAGGCATGGTGAGTACTTGCCCAACGCCCATAAAGCGCTCGCGTTTTTTTACGATTGAAGCGACTATAAGAGAGATGGTAGAAAATAGCGCTGAACCAAGGAACACAAACAGCACAACTCCTATTAAAGAAAAAGGGGTCAGGCTGATGTCGACACTGAGAAAAAAGGCTAATATGTAGATAACGATTGCCTGGGATAGGCCGCGGATACCTGCTGCTAGTGCGCGCCCTATGACAAAGCTGCTGCGGGCGCAGGGGCTGACTAGAACTTTTTGCAGTATGCCCATATCCCGCTCCCAGATGAGTGAAATGCCATAAAATATGGAAGCAAATAGTATGCTCTGAGCAAGAATACCTGGCGCGATAAAATCGAGATATTTGGTGTCTCCTGTATCGATTACATGCACTTTGGCCATGGCTTGCCCAAAAATAAGCAGCCACAAAATCGGCTGGATCATGCGGGTGAAAAGCTCATAGGGATCGTGCCGTAGCTTTCTCACGTCAGTTTCGAATATGGCGAGCATCTGGAAGAAGCCAGTTTTAATCCTAGTTGCGGGCATTAAGTATCTGGCGCATCTGTCTTGTATTGTCATAAGTATCCTCATCGCTAATCGTGCTACCAGTAAAATGAATGAATACATCATTAAGGGTAGCATTATTTCCTACAGCTTTCTTTAGTTCGGCTGGACTGCCCAGAGCCCGTATCTTGCCCCTGCTCATAAAGCCCAGCATAGAGCATAAATGATCGGCTTCTTCCATATCATGAGTTGTTAAAATTATAGTAGTGTGCAAATCTCTATGCAATTCCTGGATGTGCTTCCATACAAGGCGGCGGGCTACTGGATCCAGACCGGTGGTAGGCTCATCCATAAATAAAACCTTAGGTTTATGCAAAATGGCCTGAGCTATTTCCAGCTTGCGAATCATACCCCCGGAATAATCCCGAACCAGCCTATTGGCGAACTCGCTAAGTCCCATAAACTCCAATACCTGTGCGATGCGACTCTTGCGTTCGCTGCTTCTGATGCCATATAATTTGGCTGACATCAACAGATTTTCGTAGCCTGATAATTCAGCATCCGCGGAAAAAAGCTGGGGGATATAACCTATGTTCTCGCGTACGGCCTGAGGAGAGGTGATAATGTCATGTCCGCCTACAGTTGCTGTTCCCGAGCTTGGCTGTAATAAAGTGGTGAGCATTTTTATCGTGGTGGTTTTTCCTGCTCCATTTGAGCCAAGCAAGCCAAAAGTTATTCCTTGGGCAATATCGAAGTCAATGGCACTTACTGCGGTGAAAGAATTAAAACATCGCGTGAGTTTTTTTATCGAAATAGCTACGGCAGTGTTTTTCGAATCCATATTATACCTTATAAAATGCCAAACATGTTTTGCATAACAAAATAATGATCTTCGAATACTTGTGAAGGATCTACGTCACTTATCGGTACCCAAAAGGCTGCTTTAGCATCGTCGCCGCCATCGACTCTAGGCTGCTTCATGCTTGGATCTAATGAAATATGAAAGGAATGGGTTATTATTCTTCCCCGAGCCGCCCGATAAGGGTCGGAAAAAACTCTGGCATCTTTTATAGAATTATGCAGAACCTCTTTGGGTATTCGAATGTTGGTTTCTTCGCAGAGCTCTCTGATACATGCATCGGCAAGGTGTTCGCGGGGTTCGATAAATCCGCCGGGGAAAGAGACCTGCCCTCTGCCTGGGATTATGCCACGGCGTACCATGAGAATTTTATCATGGTGGGTTACCAGTGCGTCTGCAGTTACCTGAGTATAGGGGAAGGGTGCGCACTCCCAAGATGCCCAGTATTTTGTGTAATAGTCTTGTTCTTTGCGCAAGTATAAACAATCTTCATGAGTGGAGAATTTCTCTAAAAAATCCTTTACATTTGCAGGTAGTAACCGTGCAATTTCGGCAAACTTAAATGGCTTTGCGAATAATCCCTTTCGTATAGAGGTCGCATTTATGTTGGGTTTGCACTGTAGTTCTATAATTTTCCATGCAGAAAACAGCTTTCCATAGTCGTAAGATGATGGCTTTTCAGAGGTGATAAACCCTATGCTTCCTGGTTTTTGCATGGTGGTCTCAGCCACGATTTTATTGATATTTTGGCGCCAAAGATTGTTATTATATATAACATCGATAACAGGTTTAACAATAAGCCGCTGGTTATCAGAGCGTGTAAAGCTTCCGCGGATCATTTCCTCGCGCTCCTGAAAATTCCAGGGATTGCGCAGTGAGCGGGGCTGAAAAGCAGAGCCGCATAGTATTAAAACCTGAGATGCTTGGCTTAAGGCTTTGCGAATGACTGTCTGATGCCCCAAATGAAAAGGCTGAAATCTGCCAAGGAGTACTATGGTGTCATATTGGATAACTTTAGGCATCGTGAAATTAACTCGATCTGAATAGGGTTTAATATCCTATCATACCTTTTTCCTAATTAGAGGCAATAATTAGCTTATAGCTTAATATTTCTGAAACAAAGGTATGTTACAATGGATTAGATATATAGAGAAGATGCGAAGCATGCAAGATAACAATAAGCAATCAATAGATCCTGGCATTTATCGCCATTTTAAAGGGAAATATTATGAAGTATTTAATACGGCCACAGATGTAAAATCTCTGCAAAAGGTTGTTATATACGGGCCTGTCGATGGCAGCTGTGATTTTTATCAACGGCCCTTAGACATGTTTTCAGAATTGGTTATAACAAAGGCTGGAAGCTTAGTGGAGCGATTCGCTAAGGCACATGGTCTCCAGACTGAGTCTATTTTCCGGAATCAAACCGTCGATTGTAAAGATCTAGAGAGCAAAATAGCTAATCCTTCAGAAGAGTGCCCTGTTGATAGTGTTAATAAAACAGAAGAAATTGATGTTATAGGCGTTAGTAGGGATTCTGAAAATCATGCTTTAGTGTTTGATATCTACAGTATTCTTGGAGAGCCGGGTCTTTATCTTCAACCCCATGCTCATTAATACTAGTGGTGTTCCCAGGGCTCTCTATACGACCTGCGCTCCCATTCTGGCTGGATAAACATCTCATCCCGGGTAGGAGGGTAGTAGAAGGGGCTTGGATTAGTGTCGTGGTAAACTGCGGTATCTGAAGCGCAGCTGCATACAGACATTAATGCCATTAAACAAAGTAACTTTTTTACCTTCATCTTAAGCCCCTTTTAAATTTAGACTCCTAATATCCGGAATTATACGAACGATCCCCTCTGTACGAGCGGTCACAGTTCGGTAAATACCTGGAATGGCAGTCGCGTGGTGGATTGTAAACCGGTGGTTCAGTATAAACAACGCGAGGAGCCATATTACATGGTTCATGACAAGTCGCACACCCGCCCAACGCTAGGAAGGATAGGAGTAAAATAGCTTTTGTAATTTTCATAAAAACACTCATATTATTTAGTTATATTTGCCTAAGCAATTTTTAGTGGTGGTAGTGATGAAAACCACCCTCATGATGCCAATATGATCTATAGCCTCTGTAGTCCCATTCCGGCCATATATATAGCGTACTTTGTGGCTCGGTATAGTAATAGTAATTTGGAGTAGTGTCGTAATATATTACGCCATCAGTAGCGCAGCCGGTGACACCAAGTAGTGCCAATAAGCAAATCGTTTTAGTGATTTTCATAATTATTCCCCCTTAGAAAATCATGTTATCCTTTTGATATTATTAGATTTTATTTAAAAAAGCAACGGTATAATATCCAATGGGTAAGAGCAATTGATAAGAAAAGCCCCTTTCGCTAGGATTGAACGCAATAAAAGGTATATAATATAAGAAATGCCTTGTTTATTGGCGTATAATATATTATATTTGTTGGATAAAAATTATAGATTAGATTATTATGCCAAAAGGAGCCGCTAAAAGGGTTGAAACTGAGACACGAAATCGAGATAGCCGTAGTTTTAAAGCAGCCGCAGATAGACTGCGCAAAATGAGAGGGACTTCCGACGAATCGCAGCTGCCTCAAGAAGAGCACAAAAGGCTGCCCCCTAGTCAAGCGGTTGTACTTCCCCTTTTTGCAGAAAAGCTAAAAGCAATACCCGAAGGAAAGCCAACTAAGTTTGCTTCTGTGGCGGCAGTATTAACAACATATGAAGATTTCCAGCGGGAAATGCAGCTTGCCCTACAGAATCTAGATCCACTTACTGATAATATCGCCATTGCAGACCCTTCAAGATACAGCAGAAGAAGAGAAGCAGAACAGAAAAAGTATTTTGCCAAATTAGATAACCTAATTTTAGCCTTCGAGAGTTATGCAAAGTACATGAGGGCACTTGAGAATTATTCCTCGTATATTTTCAATGAAAATAGTCTTAAGCTTATCAACAAATCTATGAGTATTTTTGTAACAGTATTTAGCGAGCAATACAAAGATGATGTAGATACTCAAGCATTCATTGTAAAGTTTAACATGTTTCTTGAGTTCATTAATAAGGTCGTTTTTGTCAAAAAAAACCACTTAGAAGTTATTGATAATCAGTACTGGGAATTAAAAGATGAACTTCTTAGGTTTACTTCTTTATTTGGAATGCCTAAAGGGGGAGTGGTTGGCTCAGGATCTAATGAAGAAGTGGATGATAAATCGTTGCAAGAAATTTCTGCTTTGTTCAATCCAAAATCAAAAAAGGAAACAGAATATCAAGCATTGCGAGATATGGAAATAAAAATAAATGACTTATTTTTATTTGTAGAGAATAAGCGCAAGGTTTTGGCTGATATGCGCAATATAATGCATAATGCTCGAATTGTAATTATGGAATCAAGATTTCTAATGCTTGTTAAACCTGACAAAGATGTTCTTCAAAAGTATAAAAACTATAGCATAAGCCTCATGTTTTACGAGCTAGAAATGATAAAGAGATTTAAGGATCTCTCAGATAAACACATGTATCTATGGCCATATTTTAATGAAGACCTATTAAGACCTCAATCAAGACAAGAGACTGTTCTTGTTGAGTCTATAATAGCGGAAAGTAGGAAGGCGCTTAGGGCTATGAAAGCGAGTTATCCAGAGAAATTTATTCCGGCAATTGAAGTAATAAATAAGTGTGAGGAGGCTAATATAGAAATTAGTCAAGGGAAGCATATTAATACACATTTGGCTACTATGGCAGAATATGTAAAGGCTGGTAATTTGAGCCCGTTGGTCAATTTCTTTGTTCTTTCGGTCGCAGTTAATTGTTACACTGCTAAAAACCCTTTAAGAACTAACTTCAATAGAAGCAGAATAGATAATCTGTGGAAAGACATTGAAAGTCAATTTTGTTTAATTAAGCAATTTGTGGATAACCTCAAAGAACACAAAGATATATTTGACGGGGAGTTATTCCAATTTGTAAGCAACTTTATTGTCCTTCCGCATTATCTTCAGGAAGTTATTGGGGCAACTGAGCAGGCTTTTCTTCACTGTGAAAACCTCTTTATGACTGCAGATAAAGATAATTTAGATTTTAAAAATGAAATTCTAAAGATGCAAATCAAGCTCTTGGATATGCAAGATGTTATGTTGAATTTTGCAAAGGATAAGCTCGAAAAAGGATACGCTACTAACTTTTACTTTAAAACCGGCAAAGAAGGGTATTTTCACTTATGGACCCTTAAAAAGAATCAACAATTAATGATCGATGGGTTCCAGAACATCATTACAGAAGGGTTGCCTATTCCTGCGATTTTAGAACGCAACGAAATGATCCGGCTTAGGCTGGAAGCCATCCCATTAGAATTTATATCTGGGCAAAGAACACCTCAGGATTCAGATTATACCTCTGCAATGAGTCAATGTGAGCTGAATAAATTTCTCAAGCAATGTGACAAGGATCGCAAGAAAGAAGAGCAAAGGAAACGTAACTTAAAAAAGTCAGTAGAGAAGAAAACGGAAGGAAAAACTGAACAAGAAGAAGTATGTCAGAGCGATTATGAAGATGAAGAAGTGATCCCAGATCAAGTGGCGGAACCTACAGTCGATCAGCAAAAAGATCAACTCGCAGTAGGTATGGCAAATTTGTTATCACAACTTAATCATGACTTTTCTGTTGATGTAGTTAGGAGGGGGATAGTTGAGTTTTATCCACTCACTTTAACGTCGGACAGTACTGAATCTTCTTTTCAAGCCTTATATTTGGTTGGTGAATGTTATGGCAAGATTGCTTACCATAATATTAATCATTATGGAGGGAGGGAGCTCAAGGTTATTGTCGCTGACTGTAAGCTTGCATTGAACTATTACCGGCGCGCTGAAATAGTATTAGGGAAGCTTACGGATCTCTCTGTTGAACAACGTAATTTTTATTCTGAGTGGTTGGCAATCTCCATAAGTACACACGAGAATCAAGTCAACAAATACGAAGCAAAATTATCAGCTGAGTATGAAGCCCTAAGTCTGTCGAGAGAAGAAGCGATGAAAAGGTTGGGTGCACAATGGTTTACGAACAATCAGCGTCCTGGTTGGGAGATGTCGGACCTTTCGGTACGAAGAACAGATGTTGGTGATGCGATTGATTCGCTACAATATTGTAAGCGTAGATGCAAGGCACTTAAAGTTAGCGTTGGGAAGAAGCCTGATTGGAGTGCAGATGATAGTATTCAAGCTGCCCCTGAGCATGATTCGGATAATAGTAATCAAGATCTTCAGGAAGAGTTTGACTATGCTGATGATATTGCGGATAAAGCTGCTAATGCGGCTGCGGGTTTTACTCGAATAGAAGAAGATAGCCAAGGCAATGAGGCTGATCCGAGTATAGTAGTGGCTAACTTTGCTGTAGAAACGCCTGCGCCTGTTAGTGCTGCGCCTGCGCCCGCCCCAACTGCAATGACTAATTATCATTCAAATGAGGGTGTTACTTTTAGTAAAATAGTAGACTTTACCAAATGGCCGCCTCAAGTTTGTGTGCCGTCTTCATCTACTCAGGCTTTTATGGCTATTCCTACGCTGCCTCTGGCGACAACAAGTTCGTACTCCCAATCCAGCAGCAGTGTATGCTCTTCGCCACCTATGGTGACAGGTTCAACATCTCCTATGATGCCTATGGTACCATTCCAACCAATTCCTATGATGATGCCTATGGTTCAAGCCCAACCAACTACTGGGGGTGATCCTTTAGGTCAATTTAGACGTAAAGACGGACTGGGGGGTGGGCCAATGAAGCCTTTTGGTTCCAGCACTACTGCTATAGGTGTTATTCCATATGGTGGCGGAACTACTGGAAATAATACTACTGAGATGAAGATACCAAAGCAGACCTTAGTCGTCCCAACAAATAAGGTTGATGTGGCACAACAATCAAGATAATAATATTATGGCAGCAACTGTTATTGTTGACTAAAGATGGTAATAGTTCTCATAATATGGCAAGGTAAAAATTGTATCTGTGAGCCATGATGAAAGTTGAATTTGTCGATGAAATCAGCGCTGATGTCGAAGCCAGAATGCGGGAAGACCTGGTCAGGTATGAAAGTTCTTGTGGTGTTGATGTAAATTATAAACGGTTTGCCCTTATTTTGCGGGATGAGAATGAAGAAGCTATAGGTATTCTCAACGCTTTTACGGCTTTTTCTGAAGTTTACATTGATGATATGTGGGTTGAAACTAGTCGCCGCGGCAAAGGGTATGGCAGGAAGTTAATCGATGCGCTGGTTGAGCATTTTGAATCAAAGGGATTTAATAACGTAAACCTTTGTACCTCAGCGTTTTCAGCGCCTGAGTTCTATAAGAAGTGCGGATTTACATTAGAATTTGTCAGAGAGAACACCTACAATCCAAAGCTGTCCAAATTCTTCTTTGTCCGATTCTTTAAAAATCAGAAGCAACATCAAGGTATAGCTACTCAGCAAAGCTAATAGATAAATTCCTTTTGCTTTCATCCTTAGCAAAATCTAAAGCAATCCTAACGCAGTTCTCAGGCAAGATAGATTGGATAATCTCTGGCCATTCGATAATGCTGATGCCATAACGAAGCGCATCGTCGATACCGAGTTGCTGTACTTCTGCCTGAGACTTCAGCCGGTAGAGATCAAAATGCCAGACTTCCCCTTTTGGCGAGGGGTAATTGTGCACTAAATTAAAAGTAGGACTGGTTACGGAGTCAGCTTTGCCGGTTAGCTTATTGATGAGCATTGCAGCAAAAAAAGTTTTTCCGGTGCCTAGGTCTCCGGAAAGGCATACCACAGAACCAACAGTCAGTTCATTGGCAATTTTTGTGGCTAGCTCGGCCATTTGAAGTAAGTTTAGATTTTTATATTCAGCTGATTTCATACCCATCCTTGGTATCTTTTAGGTTATAACCGAGAGCACTGATTTTTTTGCGAAGCTCATCTGCCAGTGCCCAGTCTTGTGTATTGCGCGCCTGAATCCTTGCATCGGCTAGGGCAATTACCTCCTGGGGAATAGTTTTTGTAACTTCGGTTAAATCAAGTCCCATAAGCCCGCAGGCCCAAATTATTCTTGCAGCAGCCCCGCTATCTCCTTTGATAGCTTGGCTGGCTAGTTCATGTATTCTTGATAAAGCCAAAGGGGTGTTTAGATCATCGTTAAGCATCTCATAAAGTTGGTCATCTTTCTCTGGCTCTCCTGCATAATTGGCTACTGATAGGCGGAATTTAGCCAATGATTTTTTTGCATCCTCAAGGGCTTTTGGGTTGAAATCCAAAGGCTTGCGGTAGTGAGTCGTCAGGTAAAAGTATCTGATTACCGCCGGCTCAATTCCTTCGCTGAGTAGATCGTGCACGGTTTTAAAATTACCCAGGCTCTTGCTCATCTTTTCACCATCGACTGTAAGAAAGCCGTTGTGGATCCAAAAGTGGGCAAAACTATCTTGGCCATTGGCACAATAACTTTGTGCGATCTCGTTTTCGTGATGAGGGAACATAAGGTCTGCACCGCCGCCATGAATATCAAAGTGGGTGCCGAAATGGGATTTGCACATCGCTGAACACTCTATATGCCAGCCTGGGCGGCCCTGCCCCCAGGGGCTGGTAAAGCCGCTGGCAGAGTCTTCTGGGGTTGAAGGTTTCCATAAGACAAAATCTGCGGGGTCTTTCTTAAAGGGGGCAACTTCAACGCGGGCGCCGGCAATCATTTCGTCACGTGACCTGTTTGAAAGCAACCCGTATTCCGGGAAACTCGCAACGGAAAAGAGCACATGACCTTCGGCGACATAGGCGTGGTTGCTTGCAATAAGGGTCTCAATCATCGCTATCATGTCTGCAATATGCTCTGTAGCACGTGGCTCGAAGTCAGGCTTAAGACAATTTAGTGCTGACATATCCTGGTGGTAGCAGTCCTCCATGCGCCTGGTCAAGGTTGTAATGCTTTCGTTATTGTCTTTGGCGGCAGCGATGATTTTATCATCGACATCGGTAATGTTCCTTACATACGTCACTTTCGGAAAGGCTGTTTTTAATACCCGATATAAAAGGTCGTAGACTACAGCAGCACGCGCATTACCTAGATGTGGCCGGTCATAAACCGTGGGGCCACAAATATACATTCTGACATTGTCTGCCTCTAAAGGAATAAACTCTTCTTTATTCCTACTCAACGAGTTGGTAAGAAATATCTTTTTCATTTACAAATTCTCAAAGCCTGCATCTTTTACGATTATGCGGTCGCAGGAACATCTACCCAAGAAATATTCCCGTCCTTGCGGTAGTATACCACATTTAATCGGTTATTTGCACTATTGATAAATAGTAGGGCAGGTGTGTCGAGTAAATCCATTTGCATTACTGCATCACCCACAGTTAGCTTTTCTATATGGTGGGGTTTTTCGGCAATGATCACGGGTGCATCGGATTCTTCATTGGCATCGTGCTCATGAAATGGGCTTAGGACATAGCTTTTTGCTTCTACAAAAGCCCTGCGCTCATCTTTATTTTTTTGATGTCTTTTGATTTTGCTTTTGTATCTGCGCAGTTGTTTCTCAGCCTTGGCAACAGCTTGATCAAAACTCCTGTATGGATCAAAGTCCTGAGCAGTACTTTTGATGATTACTCCAGTGCCTGTACCTTCATTCACGATTATATCAACTGTAACCAAATGGTGTTTTTCTTTGATAAGAGTTACGTGTGCGTTAATTGCATGCTCAAAATATTTCATTACATGTTTATTTAAAGCTTCTTCAATATACTTGCGAAAAGAATCGCCTACATCCAAATGATGACCTGAGATTATGACTTGCATTTAATTACCTTTAAAAGACTGTTCGTAATACCTTATATGATTTTTTAACAAATTTAAAGTGTAGAGCGCATGAAAAATGGAATTTCATCTGCCCAAACCTGACCCGGTTATGGTTGTCGCCGCAAATTTATATTAACATAAGGCAAATTATGTGCTTATATTGATAATATATAATGTAAGTTGAGAAAAATGCATGTCTAAAGTTTTAGAATTTTCAGAACTCCTTATGACAAAATTCTGCCATGATATAGCAAGTAGTATTGGAGCTATAAATAATGGAATTGAATTTCTAAAAGAGGGTAATGATGACGAAATCAAATCTAAAGCCCTAGGCATAATTCATACTAATGGGGCTGAGGCCGCGGCCAAATTGATTTTTTTTCGCTATATTTACGGTGTTGTGAAAAGTGAGGGGCAGGTTGATATCAACGAGTTGAAGATGTTAGTAAGGGACTTTTTCAATGGTTCTAAAATAGTTGTGCATTGGAATAATTATGATTCTGAACATGGAGTAACCCAGGTAACTGGTAGGGGAGGTAAGTTGCTTTTAAATATGATATTTCTTGCAGCTAGTACTCTTATAGCGGGCGGGAACATCAATATTGATTTAAGTCATGGCGAGCACAGCAAACGCATGTTAGTCACTGCCGCTGGAGAAAAATTGAAAGTTACAGATGATATAAAAGTAATAATCCAAAATAAGGAACTCATGGATGTTAAGCTCAGCAATGTGCAGATTCACCTTACTGCCAAAGTTGCCGCCTCATTGAGTGTTGTGCTCGGCTGTGAGTTCGATGACAGCAAGCTGGTTTTGGATGCTATGTTTTCTTAAAGCAAATCATTTTGCTATATATCCGATATCTTCTATCTCTAATAGCCTGAAAGAATAGGTTCTCGATTTATCAAGATCCTCATACTTTGGAGCATTCAAAATAAGAGAAATTGTTTCTTTAATTCCTTTGCTACATGCCAAGTCTATTCCTTGTCTAACATCATCGGTATTAATAAAGTGATTCTTTGCAATCTCTAGTGAGGTAATTAAAAATGTACATAAAGCTGTAGCTGTGGTTGAAAACAGTATTGATGATGCCAATGTCAGTTTAAAACAGTTAATACCTATTAGTGTATTTGTGAGGACTCCAAATATTGTTGCGGTAAAAGTTGTTTTGAAACGATATAGCATTTTGCTTGGGTCATAAATATAAGGTTTTGGATCAGTGGTCCTAGCTCGAAGGTCTGCAATTCTATTAATATGCTCTTGGGGTATTCTATCGAACCAAGGTTGTGATTCTAAGTCTGACATATGACTCAGCAGAGCTTTCGCAGCAATATCATTTTCATATGCAAAAGCTATAAACAGTGCGTGCCTTTCTAGTATATTTTCTGTGTCATCTTGAGCAGGGGGGATTTTATGAAGCTTAGCTTTATTGCGAGCAAGGATATCAATTATCTTATTATTGGTTTGTAGTGCAGCAAAGTGGATTGGGGATCTGCCTGCAGCGCTAATTTCTTCCGCATCAACATTTGCGCCTGACGAAATCGCTTTTTCAACTCCCTTTGTGTCACTTATTAAAATAGCTGCAACCAATTGCGAATCTATTGTTCTCTCATATCTAAACACTATGCGTTCAGGTGTTTCGTTTATCATACAATGAGCAATTAGTCTTGCATATGGCACTACTTGAAGCATTTAAATCTCGTATTTAATTTTGTTGTGCGGAAAATTACCATGATAAATCTGGTTATGCTAGAAATTTCATATTAATTTTAGGTGTGGCAATGACTGCATGTGGTCACTTCAGCTTGCATTGATTGCTTTTGCAATTATAAGGACTTAGCTGAGTCTACTGGAATTATTTCACCCGGTGTATAAGAATACTCTCTATAATTGTTTGGATTTTTGTATTTCGGTGCATTATATATTTGATCAATAGCGCTTTTAACCCCATTACTCCAAACAAACTCTATTCCCTTTCTAATATCATTGCTACCCAAATAATAATCCTCATCCTCAAAACCGAAGTCGGATAAATATTGTACACCAATGGCTAAGCTTAAAGTTGAAGCCGTTAAAGCAAATGTATATGCTAATGAAATGCTTGTTAATACTGGAATACTGACAACAAAGCCTGTTGAAGCTAGCAGATATTTATTGTGGAAGAAAGTGGCTTTTAACCGGTAAAATAATCTAGACATTCCATCACTTGATTCCTCTGGTGATGCTTGGGTACTTTTTGCCTCAGCTGTAGAATTTTCTGCGCGAAGGTTTTCTATTTTTTTATGATAGCCTCTTTCATGATGATACCAGGCTTGTTCCCCTATATTAGGGCTGTCATTTAATAGAGCTTTAGCGATAACTTTATTGTTGGGCGTATAAGTAGGCAAGCACATTAATAAAGGATGCGTATCATCGGTTGCTAAAAAAGTATTGTTTTTGTTAAATGAAGAGCGCAATTTATTCAGGTCGGCTTTGTTATCTCTTAGAATTGAAATAATTTCGGGATTAGTTTGAATTATAGCAAAGTGTATTGGAGATCTTTCTTCAATGCTATCTTCTACAGCATTTACATCGGCTCCATCATTAATTGCTTCCCTAACTTTTACTGCATCACCAAGTAAAATGGCTTCAACCAGTTTAGCATCAATTTCCCTGACAAAATTAAATTCGAGCATATTAGGCCGCCCATTTATCTTATATCTAAATGTTTTCGTTGTAGAGGTTTGTTTGCTGCGCATATGTGTTGGCCTTAAGTTACTTTAAGCTGAATTATAGCATATTAATGAGAATATAGCGACAAATGATTTTAAAATCTTTATTGGTTTTGTAAACGCTGTTTTATTTCGGCAATGGTAAGCCGCTCGGCCTTGAGCCTTTTGATTTGTTGGCAACGGGCAACCATGTCCGGCGCATAAAGCTATCATAATCCATACAATAAAGTATAAAGTATCACGTAACGGTTTACATTAAAATACTTGCTACTAAAAACTTTATATTGACGGAATAAGTACTTAAATGGTACATTAGAACATTAACAGTTAGATAGAAAAATAGTAAAATGGACGCGATAACTTATACTCAGGCAAGGAAGAATTTTGCAAATACTATGCACCAAGTATGTGATAATCATGCTCCATTAATTATTACACGACAAAATGAAAAACCTGTGGTGATGATATCACTTGAAGATTATAATGCTATTGAAGAAACGCTATATTTACTTAGAAGTCCAAAGAATGCTGCTCGGTTAGCTAAAGCGTTAATTGCTATAAAAAAGAAAAAATACTATAAGAGAAAATTAATAGAGGAGTAAATGAATCTCCTATTTCTAGATGATGCTTGGGAAGATTATTTGTATTGGCAAAAGACAGATAAGAAAATCTTGAAGCGCATTAATGAGCTTATAAGAGATTGCTTGCATGACCCATTTGGAGGAATTGGTAAGCCTGAGCCACTTAAGTTCTCTATGGCAGGATACTGGTCCCGAAGAATAGATACAGAGCATCGTTTGGTGTATAAGGTAGAAAATAATAATTTAATAATAACGCAGTGTAGGTATCATTATTAAATTATAACAGATTGATAGCTGCTTTGATGAACGAAGTGAATAGGGGATGAGAGGAGAATGGCCTAGATTTGAGTTCGGGGTGGAACTGTACTCCCACAAACCAGGGATGGTCTTTAATCTCCACAATCTCTGCCAGCTTCTCATCCGGTGATAAGCCAGTAAATACCAAGCCTTTGTTCTC
The DNA here is from genome assembly GCA_013288625.1 of Alphaproteobacteria bacterium. Taxonomy (GTDB): domain Bacteria; phylum Pseudomonadota; class Alphaproteobacteria; order Rickettsiales; family Midichloriaceae; genus JABDBN01. The sequence continues at coordinate 36,895 of JABDBN010000007.1, forward strand.
AAATTGATCCTTGAATTTTATATTGAACTCATAGCGGTGGCGGTGGCGCTCACTGATCACATCGAGCTTATAAGCCTTGTGCGCAAGGGAGCCGCGTTTTAGGTTGCATTTATAGGCGCCTAAGCGCATCGTGCCGCCAAGATCATCTGACTTGGAGCGCTTTTGTTTTATGCCCGCCTGATCCCATTCGGTCATCATAGCAATCACTTTGGTGCATTTTTCATTGAATTCGCTTGAGCCCGCATCTTTAATGCCGAGCACATTGCGGGCAAATTCTATTACTGCCAGTTGCATACCCAGGCAAATGCCAAAGTAGGGGATCTTCTTTTTGCGTGCATAATTAATCGCCAAAATTTTGCCATCGGTGCCGCGAGAGCCAAAGCCGCCTGGCACCAAGATCCCGTGAATATCTTTCAGCTTTTCATCAATATTGTTCTCACGAATACTACTTGCTCCAATCCAAAAGAGATTCACCTTGTATTGGCAATGAATGCCAGCATGAAACAAGGCTTCAATCAGTGATTTATAGGAATCTTTGAGTTTCTGGTACTTGCCTACAATGGCGATATTGACTTGTCCGTGAGGGTTTTCAATTTTCTTGATGACTTTAAGCCAGGTTGCCAAATCAGGTGCCTTTTTGCAAGGAAGCTTAAAATGCTTTAATACCTCGGTATCTAGGCCTTCCTGGTGGTAGGCCAGCAGAGCGCGGTAAATATTCTTTTGATCCAGAGCCGGGATGACTCTTTCCACAGGCACGTTGCAAAATAAGGCGATCTTTTCCCGATCATCCAGTGGAATTGGTCTTTCGCTCCGGCAAAGAAGTATAGTGGGTTGAATACCTATTGAGCGCAAATCTTTTACTGAGTGCTGAGTAGGCTTTGTTTTGAGTTCTTTTGCAGCGGCAATATAAGGTACTAATGTCAAATGCAGATACAACGCTTTATCCGCGCCCATGGAATTTCCAAGCTGGCGGATGGCTTCACAAAAAGGCTGGGCTTCTATGTCGCCAACAGTCCCTCCGATTTCGCAGAGCACAAAATCCGCATCATCAGTACTGGCTAGAATGAACTCCTTTATAAGGTCGGTGACATGGGGTATCACTTGAACAGTTCTGCCCAAATAGTCGCCTCGGCGCTCTTTAGTTAATAATTCAGAATAAATTTTGCCGGCAGAAACGCTGTCTCCGCTACGGGCATCAACCCCGGTGAAGCGCTCATAGTGCCCAAGATCTAAATCGGTTTCTGCGCCATCGTCGGTAACATAAACCTCTCCATGCTGGTAAGGGCTCATTGTACCTGGGTCGACATTGAGGTAGGGATCAAGCTTGCGTAACCGCACTTTATAACCCCGGCTTTGTAAGAGCGCACCCAATGAGGCTGAGGCAATCCCCTTACCTAATGAGGAAACTACTCCTCCAGTAATAAAAATGAACCTGGTCATTTTATTCTGTCGCGGCAGGGGCTTCTGGGGCTTTTGGTTCAGCTTTTTTGCGGTCGAGGTCAAGGCTTTCACTAATTGATGATTTCGATTTTACATAGCTTACATGGAATTTCGCAATGAGCAAGCTATTGAACATAAACGCTATGCCAAGGATTATGGTAGCCTTGGAAAATAAGTTCTTTGATGATTTGCTTGAAAACACATTGTGCCCGCCGCCGGAAAGTCCTGCAAGCGAGTCACTGCTGGTTTTTTGAACTAGTATTACCACCACCAGGCAGAACACTATGAAAAGTTGCAAAATGCTAAGTATCGTTGTCATTGTTATTTTAACATGCTATTACTGTCTCGAAATCATAGCTTTTTTATTTTAAGTTGCAAATAGTTATTAGGGGTAAAAGTGTTTTTAAAGAAAAAAGTTGTTAGAAAGCAGCACCGGAGCCTTGATTTTAGGATCATTGGCGCCAACCTGGTGCTGTTTATGCTGATTATTTACTTTACCGTGCATTCATTAAGTGGCGAACGTGGCTTGTTTGCCTACTTTCGTCTGAAGAAAGAAAAGACTCAACAGGTTAAGTTATTGACAACGCTGCAAAACCAAAGGGCGGAGCTCGACTTGCAAACCAAGTTGCTCCACCCCAAAACTCTCGATCTCGATATGCTTGACGAGCTTGCGCGAAGAGACCTGGGAGTGCTTGCTGCCGATGAGAAAGTCATCCACCTTAAGCAAAACTAAATTTCAATAGCTAAGCCCTCTTCATGTAAGTATTGTGTTTGGTCGGGTGCATCAGCTATAAGCTTTGGCAACTCTGTATTGTAGAATGCATCTACGTTATCAGCGCCGTATAGCTCTTCAAGATAAGGTTTACGATCGATGCTAAACCCATTTTTAAAATTTGCTTGGATTGCAGTCAGTTTTTCTAGCTCCTTACCAGATGGCAAGTAGTTCCCACTATTGATATCAGTAAAGATCGTTTTCAACCAGTTGACATGATTTGTATTTGCCGGATCTCTCAGTATAGAAGCAGAAATAACTTTTAGGCAGTATTTGTAAGCAAATAGATTATCCCCATCTTGCAAGTACAAAGAACATAAAGCCTCGGTAGCTGCGTTGCTAGGTTTGTCTTGATTACTGCTGGCTTTTTGCAATAAGTTATAAACCTCAGAGCGAACTTCAGCATTGCCATCTATTGTTAAAGCAGTAGAACCTGAACAAAAGCCTGGGTCAAAGCCCATCCATAAGCCCAAAGCATATTCAGCGGCAGGAAGGCTGGCTTCAGTAGCTGAATCAAGCCAGCTCTTGGCAAGCGCGCAATCTTTTTCCACAGTTGCAGTTTTCTCTCTCAAGTCTGCTTCTGAATACCAGTGTCTTGCGGTCATTTCATGGATCGCCTTATAAATATTATCAGGCATATAAATAACTGCGAGTTTATATTGGGCATCCATATTGCCATCTTTAGCAGGCTTGTTATAAAGCTCAACTATTTCTTCTGCTGATAGCTTTTTCTTACCGTCTCTTATATAGTAGTCTATGGCATCAATATTCCCATTACGCGCAGCACTTTCAAGATATTTTTCTGTCACCATGCGCTCGTAACTTACAGTATTCCCAAATGATTTTTCCGCGAATTCTGTAAAGTCAGCTTTCAGTGTCGTATGATATTTAGAATACAAATAGTATTGAATATGGCCAAGTTTAGAAGCTGGTTCTAAATTAACTATCGATTTAGATTCTTTAGGTGCTGGTAAATCCGCATATTCTTTGCAGGTTTGGAATTCAGAAAAGCTAAGATCAGCATGCCTTACCTTGAGTCGATGAATGAAAGCTGAGCAAATACTCCCTTTTGCATCTGGAAGCTGCTCATAAAGCTTGATAGCATCTTCATATCGTTCTTGTTTTTGAGCAATCAAGCCGTTTAGAATAATAACTTCCTGATTCTTCAAAGTACTTTCTTTAAGGGAAGGGAAGATAGTTGTAGCTAGCGGAGTAAGGTCATGCAATTTTGCTGGTTCATTACTTGTAAGAGCATCGATATTGGCATTTATTTTGCGCGCTGTTTCTATAAAAAGATCATCAACTGCTCGCCAGTTGCTATCGTATTCTCCACCCCAAGCATTTATCCCAGCTAATTTAAGTCTTTCGCCTTCAGTGTGCTGTAATAAGGCTCCACCACTATCTCCATGGGAAACTATACCGCAGTTCTTTCCAGAATTAGTAAGGGTTTCAGAATTGAATTTCTCGCCTACGACTTTTGATTCATGGTCTACTACCAAATTGCCGCATACGTCAAATGCTTGCTTAACGGTTCCTTCTCCGCTTCTCATTTTGCCAAAACCTACAGATACGTAACTGTGCTGCTTAGAATCTAAACTGTTTTCTGAGGCTATTTCAAAACCAATATCTGCTTTTGCTGTCGTATAAACTGCTGCTAAATCATCTGCTCGATTTTGTTCAAAATGAGGGTGAACAAAATAACCAGTTACTGTCTCTAAATCTCCCGAGTTTGTATTGGGTTGGAAGATAGAAATATTTGAAACAACACCTTTTTTATTATTTTCTAGGCAGTGTGCCGCTGTCAGTAAAAAATTATCCACGCGAACTGCGCTACAACCAACTTTAGATTCTACTCCTGCATCATCACGCCAGGTAATTTCAATTTGTTTGATATTGAAGAAATCACTATTCTCTCCATAAGCTTTAAGATCTTTATCTAAAGTATAAGGGTAGCGAGCTTTACTAGCAGCAGCAGAATTTATCAATCCAAAGGAAAGCAAAGCCATAGTCAGCAAATTATGTGTCATATCAATATCATATATAAAATCTTAATATGATTATTTTATCACACAAATGTTGCGAAAATATTACAAAGCCTAAATATTATTCAAAATAAATTAATAAATAAGTGCAGATATTCCAAATATCTGACGATTTATTTGCTCCGCTGCTGCAGTTTTCTACTCAAGCAAAGACGCTAAGTTGGTTAATCCGAGCATATAATTTGGATTTGCCATAAAAAAGTCAGTTGTAGAATCAACTAAGGTCGTTTGTTCTTCTGGTGTAAAAGACCCATATATTTCTGCAACTGAATGAGAGTCATATTTTAGACATTTATCGTAAAGATAAGCATTATCTAGCATGTTCAATAATACTTGGTCAGAGCATACTTTTTTCAATAAAAAAGCTGTGGCTTTTAATATGGCTCCATTGACATTTAGATGATGGTTGTTAGGTTGATTAGGAATAGAACAAATGTGATGAACTCTATCCAAATCTTTTATTAGCTCATTATACATAGCGAGCCCTTCTGGGGTTAGTTTAGATTTATCAACATTATCAACCATGTTATTTGTTGCTAGGCAAATTTTATTAAGGTTATGCGCAATATTATAAGTACATTGTACTTTGGCTTTCTGATAATCTAAGACTGCTTGTACAGCAGCTTTTTCAAAATCATATAAATCAAATAGGCTTGATATTGGCCCGGTATTATTTGTAGCAGGTACGGTTGCACTCATTTTTAATCTCCATATTAAATATAATTAACATCTTACATTAACATACTGAAAGACAAAATCAAAACAACTAAAAATATTCAATTGATTAGTTAGTTTTATTTGTAATGAACATTATTTAATCTATATTATAGGTACTGAATTTTTTAGAGAATATGATGCTTTTAAGCCCGCTGAAGCAAACTCTATTCAGATTAATACTAATCATTTTGATGCTTTTTAAAGCATCAATGTCAGGCGCGGACAATGATGCCGATAAAGTGGACTTTAAGAAAAATAATATACTTGGAGATGGCGGTGGCGATCGCGCCTTACTCTATAAAAAGGGCGTAAATCTAGAAGCTATTTATAAGCTCGATGTTATAGCAAATACCTCTGGGGGAATTAAAACTGGAGCTGCAGTTTTAGATAATCTGGATTTAAAACTCACGCTTGATGGCAGTAAACTTTATAATGTCACTGGTTCTAAAGTCTTCGTTTATGTTCTGAGTAATAGGGGAAGCAAGCCCAATGGTAAATACGTGGGTAGTATTCAAGGTGTTGATAATATTGAAGTTATTCAACCGGCAACCAGGCTTTATGAAGCCTGGATATCCCAGGACATAGTGGGTGGTAAAGTTTCGCTGCTCGCCGGCCTTCATGACCTTAACTCCGAGTTCTACGTAACTAATTCCAGCCTTTTATTTTTAGGGCCTAATTATGGTACAGGGGGTGAGTTTAGTGTTACCGGAAAAAATGGGCCATCAATATTTCCTACAACTTCACTCGCATTTAGAGTTAAGCTTCAGCCTAATCCAAACTTCTATTTTCAAGCGGCTATCTGGGATGCAGTTCCCGGCGATCCCAATAAACAAGGGACTCATATTACCTTGCAGAGGCAAGATGGGGCGCTACTCATAGCTGAAAGCGGATGGCAGCTTAATAATGATAAATATGCATTAGGGGTGTGGCGCTATACGCCTAAGTTTACTGATTACAGCTTGCCGTTGGTTAAAAAACACAATGCCGGCGCGTATGTTTCTTTGGAGAAGCAGCTGTATAAGAAGAATGATACTACCAATATCATCAGTTTTATTCGTGCAGGGTTGGCTAATCAAGCTGTGACTCCAGTCCATTATGCATGGAGCGCTGGTATACTTTATAATGGGGTGGTAACCGGGCGAGATAGCAGCCAGCTAGGTCTGGGGATCTCGCAGCTAATAAACTCAAACTCATTAAGGCGGTCGATAGCCAATTCGGGAGGTTCGCTGAAAGCCAACGAAACCAGCTTCGAACTTACTTATAGCGATTCCATCAGGCCTGGCATAGCTATTCAGCCAGATGTGCAATACATTATTTATCCCGGATCGACCCCAGGAACCAAAAACGCCTTCGTACTAGGCGGCCGATTAACCCTAACTTTTTAAATTCAATCAACTAAATATACTGCACATGACCTTCCTTGATTGCTGCAACTCGGTGAGACAAGGCATTGATGACTGAGCGGTCGTGGCTTATCAGCAGGTAGGAAATATTATATTTTTGCTGGAGATTATATAATAAAAGCAAAGTCTGCTTTTGAATGGGTTTGTCTAGAGCTGATGTAGGTTCATCAAGGATGATGAGCTTGGGATTCATGATCAGTGCGCGCGCAATTGCGACCCGCTGACGCTGCCCGCCGGAAAGCTCGTGAGGGTAGCGCTTTACATACTCATGTTTTAGGCCGACATCATCCAGAACCTTATAGAGCGCTGTTGTGAGATCGCTTTCAGTTTTATAGATCTTGTGGGTAAGTGCACCTTCGGCTATGGCGTCGAAGATATTAAAGCGCGGATTAAGGCTGGCGTAGGGGTCCTGGAAAACAATTTGAAAGTTCTTACGAAATTTACGCAGCTCATCTTTGTTCAGCAAATCAACTCGCTTGCCGGCAAAGCTGATCATCCCAGTGCTTTTGATCAGTCTAAGCAAGCTCAGCGCCAGGCTGGATTTGCCTGATCCACTTGGGCCGATGAGGCCAAGAGTCTCGCCTACACGAATATCAAGGTTGATATTATCGAGAACAATACTCTCGCTTTTCTTTAAGGCGAAAAGGCCAATTTTCTTTGGGTATGAAACGCGCAGATTATTGACGCTTAAGAGAACTTCTGTGTTTTCAGGGATAGAGCCTGCCAGTTTCTCTGGCTCAGAGTTGATCAGGAATTTAGTATAAGCATGCTGTGGGTTCTTAAACAGTGCAGCAGCAGTATTGTGCTCAACTATATTGCCGTCCTTCATCACGTAAATATAATCAGAGAAAGCCCGCACCACTGACAAATCATGGGTGATAATTAAAATGGCCATTCCGATTTTCTTTTTTATAGACTTAAGCAGTTCGATAATTTCATTTGAAGTCGTAGTGTCAAGTGCAGTGGTAGGTTCGTCAGCGATAAGCAGCTTTGGCTCATTCGCAATTGCCATCGCAATCATGATTCTTTGGCGCTGACCGCCGGAAAGTTGGTGAGGATAATTATCGAGGCGGTTCGCAAATCCGGATAATCCTACATGTTTTAGCAGCTCAGAAATTCTGAACGCTACTATATTGCTTGTAATACCTGGGTTATGCAAAGTTATGATTTCTGCAAGTTGTTTACCGATATTATGCAACGGATTAAGTGCTGACATGGGCTCCTGTAAGATCAGGGTAATATCCTTGCCCCGAATCTTGCGCAAATCATTTGCACGCAACTTTAGTAAATTCTTGCCGGCAAAATTGATCTCGCCATCATAGCGAACGTTACCTGGTACGAGCTTGGGAATTGCAAGTCCAGTAATGCTTTTTCCCGCCCCGCTTTCCCCCACCAGTGCCACTACTCTACCTTTGGGAATAGAAAGCGAAATACCGTGAACCATTTCGGAAGCTATACCTTTCTTATCGATAAAGCTGATTTTAAGGTCTTTGATTGCGATTTGATCTATTTCTTGCTCCACCATGTATCCACGCCTACTGCAAATGAAGGTTTAATTTTAGGCATCTCGAATTTGTCCCAGTAGACTATTCGAAACGCATTGGAATAATACTGAGGTATATTATAATAATTCCAAAGAAGAACTCTATCTAAAGCTTTGGTTAGAGTTATAAGTTCTTGCTTGTTGGGAGCAATGATCAGCTTTTCAACGAGCTCATCGACCACCGGGTCATGAATACCTGATATATTTAATCCACCTTTGGTATCGGCTTTTGAATGCCATAAAGCCATTTGCTCTGGGCCAGGCGATGACGAACCAGGAAATGCAATGGTGGTCATATCTAAATCAAAATTATCCATGCGTTTTTGGTACTGTGCTGCATCGACTCGATGAATATCCATGGTGATGCCGATATAAAGCAAATCACGGCGATAATAATTTAAAATCCTTATAAAAGCATCGCTGGTTATGATAACAGTAATAACCAATGGCTTTCCGGTATATGGGCTGATCATTTTTCCGTCCCTTATTTTATATCCTGCTGAAAGCAAAAGTCGTTTTGCTTTACTGAGGTTCTCTCTTTTTTGCACACTATTTAAGTTGCTGGGGAGCTTGAATGGAGTTGTAAAAAGCTGCTCAGGGACTTTGCCTCTGTATTTTTCCAGTAACTTTAGCTCATCACCTTCTGGGATTCCTGATGACTTAAATTCAGAGTTATCAAAGTAACTTTCCAGCCGTTTATATAAACCATAAAACAGGTACTTGTTAATCCACTCAAAGTCAAATGCCATGGTTAAAGCTTGACGAAATTTGGGATCCTGGAAATCCGGTCTTCGCATATTCAGTGCAAAAAGCTGTCGCGTTGCTGGAATGTGGTGTACGATCTGCTCTTTCTTCATAGCTCCAGTCTTGACCGCATCGGTATTGTAAGAATTAGCCCAGACTCGGGAAATATTCTCCTCACGATAATCATATTCTCCAGCTTTCAAAGCTTCGACTGCGATAACTTCATCCAGGAAATTAATATAATGTATATTATCAAAATTATACTGACCTTTGCGCACTGGTAAATCTTGCGCCCAGTAATCTTTGACTCGCTCATAGGTTATATGCTTGCCAAATTCATACGCCTTAATTTTATAAGGGCCACTGGCCAGCATGGGATGGCTATCAAAGCGATCAAATTCTTTGTCCTTAAAAAAGGCTTTAGACAGAACTGGTAACCCGCCGATAAGGTATATCGCCTGCTTATTAGCAGGATTTTTTATCGTATATTTTATTCGTGTCGGGCTCAGTACTTCAGCGCTTGCTATATCTTGCAAGACGAGCTTGTAGTTGGGGTCACCTTTTTCCTTCAGTATTTCTAATGTAAATTTCAAATCCTCTGCGGTTATAGGTGTATGATCATGGAAATATGCATTCTTGCGCAAATTAAATATCACATACTCGCGGCTCTCAGGGAACTCAAGGCTTTCAGCCAGAAGACCATAGGTGGAATTGGGTTCATCAATTGAAGAAACTAATAACGAATCAAAAGTATAATCTAAGCCAGGAGCCTTCTCTCCTTTCAAAATAAAGAGATTGAGGCTATCAAAGGTGCCTATGTGAGCGAATTTAATGCTTCCACCCTTAGGAGCGTCAGGGTTAACATAGTCAAAGTTCTTAAAATCTTTGCTATATTTAAGATCGTTAAAAACCGAGTAACCAAACTGCTTATTTAATTCTTTTGAGTGTGCAATTATTGGGCTGAATATAATTGCTGTATATAGTATTAAACTCAAACACAATACCCTCCATTTTAGAAGAGAGAATAGCATGAAACTAGAGTGCATCAACAAGTCCCTTATAACATCTTAAATTCCTTTCATATTACTCTTATACTGTTTTGTTAAGCTTGTATATCATTCAAAATACAAAAACTGC
>JABDBN010000008.1 GCA_013288625.1 Alphaproteobacteria bacterium
GAAAATTTGTAAAACAACACAGACATTGATAGAGTAGGCTGATCTGCCTTAATGCAATCGGATAACTTAGTGGCATAGCTATGATAGTTTTTACTATATTTAGTGATTTGCCTCCTTCGCGTCCTGCTCTCCTCAGAGTTTAAATCATCAAGACTTCCATAAACATTATGGCTATGGCGAAAGCTTAGAATGGCTTGAGGAATGCCTTCACAAAGGCCTGTTGGATTTGTCTAATATTCAACATGAATTAATACAGGAATGGCTTAGTCCAACTGTCGTAAAATTAGTCAAGAATGGTTGGGCAACCTACTCACAATTGAAACTACTAAATCAAACCGAGTTAGAACTGTATACATCGTCTGATGTTCAAGCAATATATGAATTGGGCAAAGCAACTCTCTCCGAAATTTTGCATTTGGATGAAGAGGCATTAAAGCTCTTTTCATGTACAGAGGCTAAGAGGATTTATTCATTTGGTGCATGTTTCCATAATATAAAGGATTTTGATGAATCAGACATACGCTTATACGGTTCTATCAATGCTTTTGATTTAGTCAAAAGATATAATATTACATTAAGAAAATTAGTGAGTTTGGGGGAAAAGAAAATTACCCTTTATACCTCTCATGCAGCCAAAACTCTTATAAAAAATTATGATTTAGGTCTAAGCGACTTTGAGGAGCTATCTGAGGAAGAAATAAAATTGTATGGTTCTGAACAAGCAGATAGGCTATTTAAAAACTATAAGATTAGTTATGATGATCTCAAGCAACTCACACCAGAGGAAATTGAGTTTTATGCTTCTGAACAAGCAGATTGGTTATTTAGCTATTTTAAACTCAGCTTTGAAGATCTAAAAGACTTAACACCTGACGAAATCAAACTATATGGTTCATATGAAGCACAGACCCTTGCAACTTGCTTTGGCTTCTCTTTAGATGAAATCAAGGGTAGAACTCCTGACTATATTACAAAATATGGATCTCCAGAATGTAGAAAGGCAAATCAACGCTTCGGGATTACTTTAGAAAACCTTGAGAGCTTAGATGATGAAGAATTTCATCTAGTGTTACCAAAATCTGACTCACGAATTCTATGGGCGGTTCACGAAGGCTGGGCCAGTTTAGATGAAGCAAAAAAATGGAAAACTTCCGAGGAACAGTTCACCTACACTTCATCACCAGCCATTAATTTATATAAGAGGGGATTTAAGTTTTCTGATATACGTGGCTTTAGTTATGAACAATTAAAAGCTATGTGTGAAACTCCCTCTTCCATGATAGCTTCATTGAAACCATTGCAAGAAAGTCTTCTTGAAGTAAGCCCTAACAAAATCAGGCTAGTTGGTAGAGTATGTAGCGATGATGTCTCAGGTTTTTCTATAGATGAATTAGTGCAGATGAACGAAACTTGTCTAAAAAGAATTGCTGCACGCGATGATTTAAATCAATACATGCATCTTGCTCCTCAGCACATTGCTATAGGTAATCTCATAGTTTTACAAAACGATAAGGCTAAGCTAAAAGATTTTTTATTCTCGACTTCAGCACTGGGCAATACTCAGTTAGAACTGGCTATAATATGCAAGCATGAGCAATATGCTCAATGTATAATTGACATAGCACAGAATCATGGATTTTATAATAAGTTGCTACAAAAAATAAAACAACATAGAGAAGACCTGGCAACTGACAAACTACAAGTAGTTGATAAAATTTTAAAGCTATCATCAGAGACCAGCTGGAGTATCGGAGCCTTCATTAATTAAATGATAACAGCGTTAAATTCAACTATCTATCTAAAGCATCACACCCAACCAAGTATCCGGTCACCACTGGCTTGCCATCAACATATTGCAAGCTAGAGGTTCTATCTCTAATGCCCTCTTGGTTTGGTTGTCCATACTGACCTGGATCCTGAGAATAATAGCGTTGCGCTTTTACTGCTTTTGCCTTCTTACGCTTAACCGTTTTCTTCTTCTTTGTGCTTTCTGGCTTAACATTAGCAGAATCCTTAGCTGCAGCATCTGGCTGCTTAGTGAATTCCTTTGGAGGTTGAGGAATATTCTTCAAATCAGGCTGGGGCTGCTCAGCAGAATGAGTTTTCATTTCATCTAAAGTTGGCTCTTTTGGCACTGCAACCATAGGGTGGGCTGGAGCAGGAGCTGGTTGAACTGGAGCCTTGACTGCAGGTTGAGCAGGAGTCGGCTGAACTGGCGCTGGCGCTGCAGGAGGAGTTGGGTCCGCAAATGCAGGAGGTTGTGGCGTTCCGGCACTCTGTGCTAATTCAACATAACTATCAGGATTCTGAATTTGGCCAAATTCTCCAGACGAAGCCGAAACTTCATGAGCCATTTCATAATAAGAGTATGAATTTGCACTACCCTGTCCATCAAGAACCACATTATAGGCCATCGATTGCATATTATCAGTAGGCATCCGCTTTCCAAGAGATGCTACTTCCACAGTAGGCTCAGCACTGGCATTCAACCATTTTAAAAATTTGTCCATTATAGAATCTGAATTGTTCGCACTACTATCAGACTTAGGAGCCGGCTGGTCTGCACTGGCCATAGCGCGGCTATTTGCAGCCGGCGCTCTCGTAGCTAGCAAATCAGTATTATCCTGCATAGCAGCCCTGCTACCAGCAGTACTTGCTACTGTGCTCTTCCCACTGTATGGTCTGAAATTAGAATCATTCTTTGCTTGATCCTTACCTAAAGCACCACTTTCTGCCATCACGTTTTCTTTGGGAACACGTCTATCTTTAAAAGATTGATATACCTGCGGATGATCAGGCTTAAAAGAACCACATGCTACTGCAAATAAAAGTGAGACTAGCGAAACAGACGTAAGAAGTTTTTTTTCCATGGAACACACTAAATTAGGGACACTCCTTTTTTTACCATGTTACTTTCTAAACTTGCAATAGGTATTTTATAAAATCACCATTATCTTTATATTACTCAATTCAATTGTGATTTAGTTAGATTGCCTGTATGTTAGGCTTACAAATGCATATTGAATACACCATGTCAAATTATCTGTCGCTTATTAGAAACTTCTCAATCATTGCCCATATTGATCATGGCAAATCCACACTGGCTGACCGGCTTATAGAAACCTGCGGCGGCTTAGAAAAACGTGAAATGACCTCACAAGTTCTCGATTCTATGGACATCGAGAAGGAACGCGGCATCACCATTAAAGCTCAAACGGTTCGCCTAAATTATCGTGCTAAGGATGGGAAAGTCTACACTCTCAATCTCATTGATACTCCAGGACACGTTGACTTTGCATATGAAGTAAGCAGATCTCTTGCAGCCTGCGAGGGCTCAATCTTAGTTGTCGATGCCAGCCAGGGAGTGGAAGCTCAAACCTTAGCCAATGTTTATCAAGCAATCGAGCATAACCATGAGATTATTCCAGTATTAAACAAAGTAGACTTACCCGCAGCAGAACCTGAGAGAGTTAAGCAACAGATACAGGATGTGATCGGTTTAGACACAAGCAAAGCCCTATCAATTTCTGCAAAGTCCGGACTGGGAATTGATGACCTGCTGGAGACTATTGTTCACGGCTTGCCCGCCCCTAGCGGCGATGTTGATAAACCACTCAAAGCTCTGCTAGTAGATAGCTGGTATGACCCTTACCTAGGGGTAGTAATACTTTTGCGAATAGTTGACGGGTGCATTAAAAAAGGCATGAAGATTAACATGATGGCCAATAAGACTGTATACAACGTAGAAGGCGTGGGAATTTTTTCACCCAAGAAGGAGTATATAAGCGAGTTGCGTGCCGGTGAAGTTGGCTTTATGATTGCCAATATAAAGCAGGTAGCCGATTGCAATGTTGGTGATACCATCACTGATGATAGAAATCCATGTGATAAAGCTCTGTCAGGCTTTAAAAGCTCTAAACCAGTTGTGTTCTGCGGCCTCTTCCCTACGGACGCAAGTGACTTTCCTATTCTTAAAGAGAGCTTAGCTAAACTGAGATTGAATGATGCGAGTTTTGAGTTTGAAGCGGAAAGCTCAAACGCGCTGGGGTTTGGTTTCCGTTGTGGATTCTTAGGTTTGCTGCATTTAGAAATTATACAGGAACGGCTCGAACGTGAATTCAATCTCGACCTGATCACAACTGCGCCTAGCGTAATCTACCGCATTTTTAAACGAAATAACGAGATGCTGGAATTGCATAACCCAGCCGATCTTCCAGATCCGACTCAAATAGAATACATGGAAGAGCCCTGGATTAAAGCAACTATTTTTGTCCCAGATGAATTCTTGGGTTCGGTTTTAAATTTATGCATTGAAAGGCGTGGGGAGCAAATCGACATCAACTACGTAGGCAATCGGGTTATGGTTTTATACCGACTGCCCCTCAATGAAATCGTCTATGATTTTTATGACCGGCTTAAATCATGTTCTAAAGGCTACGCGAGTTTTGACTGGCAGATCGACGAATATCGTCGGAGTGACTTGGCTAAAGTAAGCATTATGGTCAATATGGAGCCGGTCGATGCCCTCGCCATGATCGTGCATAGATCTCGTGCCGAGTCACGCGGCCGCGAAATCTGCCAAAGATTAAAAGATTTGATTCCTAAACATATGTTTGCTATTCCTATACAAGCAGCAATCGGCGGCAAAATTATTGCGCGCGAAACCATTAGTGCTCTACGCAAGGATGTAACTGCAAAGTGCTATGGTGGTGACGTTAGCCGTAAGCGCAAATTGCTTGATAAACAAAAGGCAGGGAAAAAACGTATGCGCCAATTTGGCCGGGTAGAGATCCCACAATCCGCATTTATTGCCGCACTAAAAACAGGAGACGATAAATAATGAAACTAGATCTAACCACGTTTGCTGGCATTACTACAGACTCACGCGAGGTAAAGCCTGGCTACCTTTTTGTCGCTCTCAAAGGAACGAAGTTTAATGGCGAAGAATATGTAAAGATCGCACTAGACTCTGGCGCTGCACTGGTTTTGGTTTCCCATGAATTTGACGATGCTGCATTCGCTAATGATAAGATAGTTAAGGTAAAAAACCCACGCAAGGCGCTCTCTGAAATCGCCGCTCGCTATTACGGTGCACAGCCGGAAAATATTGTTGCTGTAACCGGCACCAATGGCAAAACCTCAACTGTGAATTTCTTTCGGCAAATCTGCAAGCTTGCCGGCTACAGCAGCGCAAGCATGGGTACATTAGGGATTATTGCAGATGGCATCAGCAACGACAATGATGATGCCATGACTTCTCCTGACCCCATGATTCTTCATGCTCACCTCGCTTTACTTTACAGCCGAGGCATAACCCATTTGGGAATTGAAGCATCAAGCCATGGTTTAAGTCAACATCGCTTGGACAGTGTAGAGATTAAAGCGGCAGGCTTCACCAATCTCACCCGCGATCATCTGGATTACCACAACAATATGCATGATTACTTTAACGCTAAGACACGGTTATTTACGGAGATCCTGCCAAGTTCAGGGACTGCCGTTCTTAACGCCGATGTTCCAGAGTTCGCAATATTAGAGGCGATTTGCAAACGCCGGCACGTCAATATTATCAGCTATGGTAAAAATGCAAAACACCTAAAACTGCTTGACGCTGGCAAGAACATCACACTAGAAGCCTTTGGTAAAAAATATGAGGAAGTATTCAACCTGGCCGGCGAGTTTCAATACAGCAATGTCCTATGTGCTATTGGTTTGGCTGTAGGAGTTGGCATTCCTGTTGAAGAAGCTATTGTTTATATCTCTTCGCTCAAAGCTGCGACTGGTCGCCTAGAAAAAGTTGCTCGCCACAATGGTGGTGATATTTATATTGATTATGCACACAGCCCTGATGCTCTCGAAAAAACCCTGCTTTCTTTGCGACATATGTATAAAGGCAAGCTCTATGTTATTTTTGGAGCAGGTGGCGACCGCGATGTTGCCAGAAGAACTCTGATGGGGGACGTTGCCACAAAATTTGCGGACTTTGCTATCGTAACCGATGACAACCCACGCACTGAGGATCCGGCAAAGATTCGCATGGAAATTATGGCGCACTGCCCAAATGCCAAGGAATTTGATGATCGCACCAAAGCAATAGAATACGGTGTTGGATTATTAAAAAAAGGCGATGCTTTGCTAATTGCCGGCAAAGGTCATGAAACCTATCAGATAATCGGTACAAAGAAAATTTATTATAGTGATCATGATGCAGTAGAGGCTGCATTAAAAACTTAACAAAATTCTTCTAGAGAGTAAGATAATTCTAAGCATAATGCTTAACAAAATTATTATGAGGGCTTCATGCGTGGCGATGAAAATAATAAAAAACCAACTTTAGGTATTCGTACAGATCAGGTGGCAACAGGTTCTGAGCTACCAAAAGTGCCAAGGTCACCGGGGCGTAAACACCTGTCAACGCAGCCGACACAAACTGAAGGATCTGACACTATTAGGATGTTACCAGACCCCGACACTTCGGGTAATGAATTACTACCTGAGCAAAGGGCACCTCAACCGTTTCTCGCATCACCACGATCAGCCGCACGCCGCTTACCACAATCGTCACCTGATACAGTTGTAGTTCCACTTGCAAGCGACTTAAATATGGAGCTCCCAAAAAAGACGCCACAACCGGCTAAACGCAGGCCTGCACTGCCACCACAACTTGTCGCGACCGATAGAACCAGCTTACAACCACCACAAAGTCCAACAGCTCTTCTACTAAGTGCCACAAGACCACCTTTGCCAAATACCGCACTTGCATCTTCATCACATTTTTCCTTTAGTGATCCTTCTGTGGAAACAGTTGTGCATATTACAGGATCGATATCACCGCAAAAAGCTAGCTCTGTTACTCAGCAGCCATCTGGGGATAGATCTCTAGGTTAGCCAGCCTATCCATGAAAGGTGTGGCTTTACGTGCAATAATATCTTGAAAGATTTTTCTAGATAGTATAGTTAAGCACCCATATATTATATTTAGATCATTGTATTCGAGGATCCTATGCTTAGTTCTGACGATGAATTTCAAGGCGATAAAAACGAAGGCAAAAATAACAGGACTGGAAGAAGAGGTACAGTAAAGCGACCTACAGAGGATTTGTCGGGACAACCAAGAGAGGCCTCACCATCTAGTCCATCAGCACCCCTTAGTGAAGAAGATTCAGAAGCAGAACTATCTTCTCCGCCACCCTCTAGAATGCCTAGTGCGTCCCCAAGTGCACCTGCCACTGTACATGTGCTTACAGAATTTAGTGAAAACTTTTCAATAAACTCTAAAAGTCATAGAGCTCCACCACCTCCGCCTCCGGCACCAAATTCTGTGACTGCTTTGCCTACTGCTAAAGGTTCGCAAGCTAGAAAGCACGAGCATAGACAGGCACCTAGAGTTTTTGGGATTAAGTCAAATCCAGAGAAAAGTGTGTATGATGAAGAAACAGAAAAACTAATTAAAGAAATTATGGAACAGTGCACTAAGAGCGACACCGATCAAAAGGACCCAAGCACAAGCGATGAGGGTCCCGATGCAGCGCGTAAACAGCCGCCAAAACCACCTACAAGACAGCATCATCTGCCGCCATGCACTAGGAGGTCAAATTTTGTTGTAGCACCTATGGCGCGCTCAACTTCAACCGATGTATCGGTTTCGCCGCTCACATCCTTATCTCCTTTAGCATTAGGGCATAATAATCATGCTCAACTTAATATTCCTGCTTCAGCTCTGCCACCTGCACGATCACTATCAGATGTAACAAGAGGAAAATCCGTAGAGACTCATAGGTAATATAATTTTTAAATAATTTGCTGGATAATAAGTTAGGTCTAAATATAATGTCTGGACAACATTTATCTATAGGTATTATTTATGTCTGGAAAGCAAGCTGTTGCAGAAGCTGAGGTATTAGAAACACTACAAAATACAGATGATGAACAAGAAGAACAAGTTACAGATAACGGAGATGAAGGCGATGAGGGTGATAATCAGATAGAAGCGCGAACTGCATATGATGCTGATACTGATGCTAATGAAGGAGACGACCCAGAACGAGCATCTCATGATGAAAATGTAAATGATCCATATCCAGGCAACTTAAATGCAGAGCAGGCCTTAGGTGAAGGAGATGAGGGAGATGAGAGAGACGAGGGAGACAAACCGGAGAAGCCGGGCGCAGTGGGAAACGAAGAAACAGAAATTCCATCGCCAGCAGAAGTAGAAGCCTGGCTTAAAGAGCAAAAACAAATAGCAGAGGAAGAGTGGGAAGAAATGATAAGATCGCAGGCGACAGAGAATGCAAAGTTAGAACGTGAAGCACTGAACGGGTGGAATGCACCAGCAAATGCGAATAATCTTGCACATGAAGAAGATGAGGGTGATTCGGGCAATGAAAGAGATGAAGGTGAAGGTACCGAAACAGAACAAGTGCTAGCCCAGAGAGAAGGTGATGGCCAGGAAGCAGCCCAAGAAAACATTGCTAGTGAAGATCAACGTGAAGAAGATGAGGGCGATGAGAGAGGCAGAGGGGATGAAGCTCATGAACCCGAAAGTAATTTGCCGATAGGATTTAAGGGCCTGATAGAGTTTGGGCAAGTGCTCAGTCGTATTGGAATACCTTCAAAGGTAGTGGGAGGAGAAATTCCTCATGTTAGCCCAAGTGAAAATTATGAGAGTGAAGAATCTGAAGAGGATAACTATGAGGATCTTAGAAATCCAGATGGTACTTTTAGGAGAGGGTGGGAACATCCCGAAACTACAATGAGTGACTCGCGCGCTAAGGAAATATTTGAGATATTGAATGGCCGTCAAAAAGCTTCAGAGACTTACGCGACTATAAATCCTGAAAATGTCCAAGCAAATGTGAGTATTCCTCCGGCTCCTCATATCGCACCGCCAGTAGTTAGGCCTGCAAAAGCTAGAGAAGTTGGTGGGAAAGAATATGATCCTGAATTTATAAAGCTTGAAGACGCAAGACGTAAAGGAGAGGTGTTATATGAAAGTCAAAACAATCAACCAGAATCGAAAACTCCTCAACAGGACAAAAACCCATTGCCCGCAACTTGGAGTAAACACAAGCTTCATAAACGTAAAGAAAAGTTTAAAAGTGGTTTAATTAGTGCAGCTAGGGATAGAAAAGCACAAAGCCGACAGGTGGAAGAAGGGTTCTATGAAGACGATGCTCCAGAAACCATAAGGAATAATGGAGTTTCTATAAATCAAACCACTATTACTCGGTCGCCATCTGCTGAAGCAACCCAAGCAAGTGCAGAAAAAGTTACTCGTGCAGCTAGAAATAGAAAAGCACGAAGCCGGCAGGTGGAAGAGGGGTTCTATGAAAACGATATTCCAGAAACCATATTGGATAATGGAATTCCTATTAATCAGAACACTACTACTCAATCGCCACTTGCAGAAGCAACACAAGCAAGTACAGAAGAAGTTACTCCAACATTAACACTTATTGGCTCAAAACATGGTTCGATCTCACTTTTGAAAGACATTAGTCCAGAACCAAGTGAACTAGAAGAGCTTGGATCAGATGAAGGAGACGAGGGTGAAGAATCAGAAAAAGGTTTCACACCCGATGAAGGAGACGAAGGAGACGAGAATGAATTAGAAGGAAATGAGGGTGAAGAGTTAGAAGAAGAGCTAACAGCTACAGAAATAGGAAAGGGTGAAGAATTAGAAGAAGGACCAGCATTAAGTGATATAGATGAGGGTGAAGAACCTGAAAAAGAGCAAGATTCAGGCGAAAGCTTTAATAGAACTGAACCATTGCCAATTTTGAATGGATCAGCTAGCTCAGCTCATGAACCAATGATGTTGGATGATGTTCCAGCAAATGTTGAATCATCATCACTTCCTATATCACCATTGTCACGGGAATTCCCCAATAGTAGGCCGAACGATTTAAAACTGAGTTCTGAGCTCCCGGTAAGTCAACCAGCAACTCCACCACCACCATTATCTACTACAACTAGTTCCAGCATAAGCACAGCTGGACTTTCATCTTCGGCACAACTAACCACACCTCAAAGAGGTGCAAATGGTCTGGAGATTTCATTTGATGATTTGCAAAATCCGGATAAGTTTAAGGATATGGCAAGAAATATTAAAATAAGCGAGGGAGGGCAGTGCAAACAAAGTTAGAGTATTAACTAATCATGGAGATCATGAGTTTTAATGCCTGCTGCACAGCCTGCTCCCTGATTGCCTGCCGGTCACCGGTGAAATGATGTTCTTCGCAAACAGTGCTGCCTTCATAGTGGCTGGCGATATAAACCAGCCCTACGGGCGTTGCTTTTGTGCCACCCTTGGGCCCTGCAATCCCAGTGACCGCCAAGCTTAGCTGAGCCTGCGAATTTTTAATTGCACCTTCGGCCATAGCCTCTGCAACTTCGCTGCTGATAGCATTAAACTTGCGCACGAGTTCGGCATCAATCCCCAACATATCAATTTTTGCTTCCGCAGAATAAGTTATAAATCCCCGGTCGAAAACCTCAGAGCTGCCGGAAACCGATGTGATTGAAGCTGCCACCATACCGCCTGTACACGACTCAGCGGTTACCACTCGGATAGATTTTCGTTTTGCTAAATCTAAGAGTTTTTTGGCCAGCGTTTGCACTACACAAATATCCTATATAAGAGATAAACGATTCCTGCGGTATAAACTCCAGCCAGCACGTCATCAAGGATAACCCCGAGGGGGTTGGGCAAATGCTCATCTATAAGATTGATCGGAAAAGTTTTGCGAATATCAAAATATCTAAAGATTACAAAGATCAGCAAAAACGTGGCGGTAAGAGCCGATAGCCCTACATAGGTTGCATAAGAGACACAAAACTTATACGCGAATTTAAAGCTCAGTGCAAACGCAACCAACATCCCAATCACTTCATCAACAACGACAGAGGAGTGGTCAAAGGTGTTAGTATGCTTTTGATAAGCGTTGATTGCCCACCAGCCAATGACAGTAATCACCGCAGTAATGATAATAAAATACTTCTCCATGCAGGCATAATCCGGACAGGTGTATTTAATGAGTACATAATATATGGGATAGGTAGCGAGCGAACCAAATGTACCAGGGGCGATACCTATGAGTCCAACATAGAACCAGGTGGCAATTATAGTGTAGAGTTTAAGCATCGGCGGCCTAATGCGTCTAACTTTCGCATTTACAAGAGCGCTTAAATCAAACTGTCTAAAACTCATATCAATTCAATTCCACCTTAACTGCACATATTGCCTGAACAGCTATTCCTTCCTGCCTACCAGTAAATCCAAGCTTTTCAGTAGTCGTTGCTTTAACACTAACCAGTTCATCATTTAATGCAAGCATTTCAGCAATCGATTCTTTGATCTTTTGTTTATAGAACATCAGCTTTGGTTTTTCAGTTATAACCACAACATCTATATTAACAATACTACCGCCTTTATTTGCTACTAAATCCATTGCATGCTTTAAGAATACCTTCGAGTTAGCGTTCCTCCACTTTTGATCCGTGGGTGGGAAGTGATCACCGATATCACCGAGCGCCATTGACCCTAGAAGCGCATCAGTCAATGCGTGCAGCAAAACATCACCATCAGAGTGCGCTATCAGCTTATAGACATAGGGTACTTTGACTCCACCCAGAATGACAAAATTATCCTCATGCGCCATGGTGTCGAAACGATGAACATCAAAACCAATCCCTACCCTGGTTATAAAATCTGCCATGTAATTTTCCTATGATTTATTTTAATCTATAATATAGAACCTGAAAATTTTATTATAGCTTTTATTTTGAAAAATACTCAGAATGATTATGCCTTATAAGCATTATAAACTGGTAGGTCTATGAAAAAATTACCGCTCATGTTAACAGCCATCTGCATGTTGGCAGATATTAATAGCGCTCAGTCAGCTGCATTACTGGATGTAAAAGTTGATGGCATTAAGCCTAATGGAAAGCTTGATGATAAGTATGCCGCGTGCATTCATACTGCAGGCGCACATCATGCCAAAGGAGCAAATATTAACCCAGAAGTTTCCTGGTCAGGCGCTCCAGCAAATACAAAATCCTTTGCACTTATTGTAGTCGACCCCGATATACCCACCGATTTCTCCAAAGCCAACAAGGAAGGAGCAGTTATTCCTCGTGGAATGAGGCGCACAAATTACTATCACTGGCAGATATTAGATATCCCAAAAGATAAAACCAGTATTGCTGAAGGGCAGGATAGCAGCTACCATGGCCCTTGCCCTCCCTGGAATGATGAGCTTATTCACCATTACCACTTCAAGGTTTTTGCCTTGGATGTCCCAAGTATAAAAATAAGTGGCGAGGCTACAGCACCCAAAATTATAAATGCAATAGAAGATCATATTATAGCAGAAGGCGAAGCAGTAGGTACCTTTACTACTAACCCCGATTTACTGAAGTAGTCAGGCAATTCCTAAACTCTTGACTCCTGTGCAAGAGGAACTGTTTTGGCGAAAAGGTACTTATGGCAGAGCCAGAAAGTTAGGCTATTCATAGAAATGCCAAAGATAACGCTTTCCAATGCCCCGTCGATTCTTGATTGTGGGAAGGTTAAATTCCACCAAACCACCGACGATATCCCAACCAACGCTGAAACCAAAAAGGTTCTGTCAGATGAGCGCACCTGGAAAATCGCAGCAAGCAATGGCACCAGTATAAATGGCGTCCAGAACTGGTAGGAATAAAGCAGCAGATCAAGCACACTGGTTGTGTTGAGTGCAAATACGATCGCGAGCAACCCAATGGCAAAAGTAATCGCCCGGGAAAACAACAGCTCATCCTTGGGATTTTTAGCTTTAAAACCTAAGGGTGCTAGCACATCATTTGTCATAGCTATTGCTGTGCTATTTAAGAAAGAATCAGCTGAAGACATCACCACCGCAAGCAGCCCAGCTATTGCCAACCCCTTAAGACCTACAGGCATAACTGTATTAATCACATGGGGCAAAGCAAGGTTAGGTTGCAGGTCTGAATTTAAAACATAAGCGCACATGCCAATGCAGCCAATCATTAAGAAGAATGGAACTGACAGCAAGCCACTAAGCAGCGTTCCCTGTTTGGTATCTGCGGTAGTTTTACCGATCAGCAGGCGTTGCACATACGGCGGGATAAGGGTTTCTCCCAGGAAAAAGCTCAAGAATAGCACAGCAACAGAAATCCAGCCTATAGATTCAATAGGTGATAAATGCGATTCAGGCACACCGCTTACGAGCGCAGAAAAGCCACCGATATCGCTGAGCGCGAATACAAGCACGAGAGGTAACATGATGATAAGAATGCTAAAATGCAGAATATCGACTGCAACTACTGATTTCATGCCGCCATAGGTCGCATAGATTACCACAATACCAGCAGTAATCAGGCTGCCATAAATTATAGGAGTTCCAAGTAAAGTATAAAGGATATTGCCGCAGGCCAGGATTTGAGCTCCAATAATCCCGCTACATACGAGCACAGAGGCTACACCGGAGATGAATCGAGCCTTACTTCCATAAGCCTTCACCATGATATCACCAACAGTCATCGCATCTTTAAATGCTCTCATGCGCGGGGCAATAAACTTTGCCACGAGCACTTCCTTTAGGCTAAAGCCCAACATAGCCAGTGGGTAAGCGATGCCAAAAAGATATGATTTTTCTGCAAGACCTATGGTAAAACCTCCACCGATGAAAGATGCGGAAAGTGTGGCAAATACTACCCATGATGAGTACTGCCTGCCACCGGTTTTATATTCATCCGGCGAAGTGACATTGCGAGCCGCCCATATGCCAATAATTAGCGTCAGCAGCAAGTATCCTGAAATAATAATGCCATCAATCATTTACATATCCTCACACTAGTTTTAGTAGCATTGATGATTGTAATATTTATACAAAAACACAAGATAAATAATATTAATTTCGTTCAATCCAGCCACCCCCTAAAACACGGCTTCCAGTGTAGATTACACAGGCCTGTCCCGGGGTTATTGCTTGCGATTGCTCTTCTAGTTCAACTCTGGCTCTACCATCTTTCATCGGCCATACAGTAGCCGGTAAAAGTTTCTGCGTGGAGCGCAACTTTACTTGGCAGTTATAGCCATCATCCGGAATCGTTTTATTTCCTAACCAGTTGAGTTCTTTTAGGATCAGTTCGCTTGCACCCAACTCATGCTTATGGCCGACTATAACCTGATTTTTCTCAGGGTTGAGTTTAATTACATATAGGGGTTCAGGGCTGGCTATACCTAGCCCCCGCCTTTGCCCTACCGTGTAATTTATTATACCATTATGTTTACCTAAAACCGTACCATCAGCAGTGACGATATCGCCAGCATCCAAAGCTCCAGGACGAAGCTTTTCAATAATAGCGCTATAGGAACCATTGGGAACAAAGCAGATATCCTGACTATCAGGCTTTTCTGCAATCTCCAATCCAAAATGATGCGCCAGTGACCGGGTCATTTCTTTATTCAGGCTTCCCAATGGAAAGCGAAGGTAATTGAGCTGTTCCTGAGTGGTGGTAAAAAGAAAGTAGCTCTGGTCTTTTACAGGGTCTGCGCCTGAATGGAGTTCAGCTCGCCCATCCACTTCAAGCCTCTGGACATAATGGCCGGTCGCCAAACAATCCGCACCCAAATCCTGAGCCATTTTAAACAGATCGCGAAATTTAACCCGCTGGTTACAGCGCACACAAGGTATTGGCGTTTCCCCACGCAGGTAACTATCAGCAAAATCATCCATAACCGACTGCTTAAAAATACTTTCATAGTTGAGTACATAGTGCGGTATACCGATCTTTTCCGCTGCCATTTGAGCATCATATATATCCTGCCCCGCACAACAGGCGCCCTTTTTGCCTAAGGCCACACCATGATCGTATAGCTGCAAAGTGACTCCGATTACTTCATGCCCCTGATGAGCAAGCACAGCAGCAACTGTGGAGCTATCAACCCCACCAGACATCGCCACAACTACTTTGCATTTCAGCGAAGCTATCGGCGCAATTTTTTCAAGAACTTGCATAAAATTCATTTCTATTGAGTATATATTATAGCGAAATTTTGCTTTAAATGGTACCTAATTAATTATACTCTTCGCCTTTCAAGCATTGGCGGCGTCATACTTCGGGTTTCGCATTTCGTTACGTATGAAGAATACGCGCCTCATGCTCACCACTTGCATTCCTACCCAATTCTTGAAATGCTCTGAGTAGACAACAGAGATTAGCGGTACTCAGCATCGGCTTTAATATTCTGAGCGATTGCTCTTTCCATTCGGTCGCCATTGGCCAGCAATCTCTCTTTATCATAAAGAAGTTCTTCATGGGTTTCAGTAGCATATTCAAAATTTGGCCCTTCAACAATGGCATCAACCGGGCATGCTTCCTGGCAAAGTCCGCAATAGATGCACTTAGTCATGTCGATATCATACCGGGTAGTGCGCCTGCTTCCGTCGTCTCGTTCTTCAGCCTCAATGGTAATAGCCAAAGCCGGACATATAGCTTCACATAGTTTGCAGGCAATGCAGCGTTCTTCTCCATTTGCATAACGGCGCAAAGCATGCTCGCCACGGAAGCGAGGACTCAACGCCCCTTTTTCATAAGGGTAATTCAGCGTGACTTTCCTTTTGAACATATACAAAAAGGAACGGTACAGGCCTATGCCAATCTCATATAGAACAAATGTACGAAACCAGAATTTAAGCGCTTTTACCATTATATACCCTGCATGCTAATGATATAAAAATACCCTTAAAATGAGCGGATGTAAAGCCCTACTCGGGCATATTTTTGGCTAATTATTATCATTATCCTTAGAAAGAAGCCGGTCGTTAAGCGCATCAAAGCCTTCATTGCTCATAATAGAGCTAAACTCAGAACGTTGCGTAGTCAACAAACTCACCCCTTCAGCAACTATATCATGGATTTTATAGCCATCACCGGCAGCTTGAATTCTATACTCAACTTTGGTGTTTGCCTGTGAAGAAGACGATACGATATCAGTGATAACGAGGAATTGTCCATGCCCAAGATCCTTAATACCTTTGACGTGGATTGCCTGATCGTTATATTGCCTGAATTTAGGTACATAAGAATCAATCAGATATTTCCTATAGTTTTTTAGATAGGTTCTTTTTTGGTCATCGCTTAGAGTCTGCCAGTGTTTGCCAAGGACAAACTTTCCTATCCAGTCCGAATCCATAACCTGAAGAAACATTTGGGTTAACTGCTTTTGTTTAGACTCATCTGAAGTACGCGATTTGAGCAGGGCTATAACTCGCGAGGATGTATTCTGGACAAATGACTCAGGAGTTGCCGTAGTGTGCGCAGCTTCTTCACTATATGCGGCTAGTGGCAATAAGCTAAATACTATAATTGCTATTATGTTCTTAAGTTGCATGGTCATTTATCTACCTACTATCTTTTTTGAAAATATATACTTCTATATGTAGAATACTCGTCTAAAGAAGTTTTTTCAACATGATCTGTTAACTCTAAATAATTATATCGCTTGTCAAGCCCAATAACCCCAGTTCGTGCAATTATAAAATCATTGCTAAATAGCTCTGTGCTATTAAATGGGTCGAGGAAATAATCTACGGCCAGCCCCGGCGCATCTCTACAAGAGGAGGGCCCGAGTATAGGAAGCATTAAATAAGGGCCGGTTCCCACGCCATACTTTTTTAACGTCAACCCAAAGTCAGTCTTTTTAGGGCTAAGCTCTGGATTGGCTTCAGCTGCAACATCTATTAGCCCACCGAATCCCAGTATAGTATTAGTAATAAACCGCCCTAACGTGTCAGAAACAAGATTTTCATCCAGCTGTAAGATGGCATTAGCAGCAGTCACTGGTTCACCCATATTATGAACAGCACTATGCACACGATCTTTGCCCCAATTTGGCGTTAGGTCGCGATAAATAATTGCTACAGGCCTAATGATTAGATGATCCAGCCCTCTATTAAAACTATATACAGCACGGTTAAATGGCTCGATAGGATCGTTGACTTCCTGTTCAGCTTGATCAGCAGTCGCATCCAAATTGCTAATGTCATAGTCAGCAGTTGGGGCAGAACTCTGAGCAGGTTTTGCAACTTCTTTTGGGGCAGGATGTAGCGGAGCATTTTCGCCTTCCAGAGCAAGTCCAGTTAGTGGCGCGATGTCCGCCTGAGTTATTTGTGGCAAGCTTAAGACGAAAGCTATAGTTAAAATGAGTTTTGTACAGTGCATAAGCGTAATGAATCAAAAAATATATGGGACCATAACTATATTAATATACTGAAATATAATAATTAGTTACAAAAAAATAGCTATCAACGCGAACAAATAATACACTTACCTTTGCTCAAGTCGAAGAACTCAATATTCTCTTCGCTGATTATCTTCCATCCGAGCTGCTTTAGATGATCGTTGATTACAGTGGGAGAATGCAAAAACTCTTCGGTTAACGCTTTGAAAGTACAGTTTTCAGTTCCCTCATTAGTTTTAAAAAGCAATCCAAGAACGGCGTTGGCTGCGCAAACATTTGTGGTTTGTTCTAAAAACTTCCCAGAGTCGTAGAAATTCGATAGCGTATCGCTTCCCACCACCAAGTCAAAATTCTTACCGGCACTCGAGGAGAAAAAGTCTTCAATGCTAATATTGAGAACTTGGTTGTACGTTGGCATATTATCGTTTTTTAAAGTCACAGCAATCTCTGACATTTTAGGGGAAAGCTCCACACCGGTAACATGGCCAGCAACTTTAAATTCCTTTAGAGTTTTGCCAATTATTCCCGTGCCGCATCCTAAGTCAAGCAACCGATTTCCAAAAGGTTTACCAACCTCGTTGAGATGAGCATTAAGCGCATTGCAGAGCTTGTATTGCGGTGACAATTGCGGCTCTTTTAGGTAAATATCATTATACTTTTTCGCAAGTGTGTCGTAGTTGTGTTTTATGATTGTGAGTGGAACCTCATGAATATCTGCTACTTCCCCCTTAGCCGCTTTTAGCGAATAATTAGCCTCTTGTATATAAGTTGTATTACCCGAAGCTATGTACTTTTCAATTGCTGATGTGGCTTTCACAAAATCTCCACCTTCAAAATAGAGTCTGCCACTAAAGTAATTAACCTCTGGCCGGTCATGCCAAAAGACGGAGTAAAACCAAAACCTGAATCTGGCATCCGACAAATTGCCTTGATTATAGTGATAAACAGCCAACTCATAATTTGTATTATTTAAATCATTGAGCTTAAATCTCACATCTTTATAAAAAGCCTGCGCATGCAACCTGCATTTATCGTATAGCTCTTTATAATTTAGACCGACTATAAAGTCTTTCGCCTTATAGATCTTTTGGGAAATTCCCTTTGTAGTTGAAGTTTTTTCTTTTGCCATACCTAGCTTTCTATATTATGTTTTTTAATATTATCAAAAATGGTTAGTGCCTGTGCGACCATGCTTCCTGCATCATTCGCATTAGCAGGGATAATCAAAGTATTATTCTTGCGTGCTATTTCCTTAAAGGCTTCAACATATTTTTCCGCGATGCGAAGCGCAACAGCGTCCTTGCCACCATTTTGAGTAATGCTTGCGGAGATAAAATTAATTCCCTGAGCAGTTGCTTCAGCAACTGTACGAATCGCTTCCCCTTGCCCTTTAGCGCGATTGATCTGATCTGTCATCGCTCCTTCTGAGGTAAGGATAACCTGACGTTTTTCAGCCTCAGCAATGTTTATCATAGCCTGCTGCTTACCCTCTGACTCTAAAATCGAGGCACGTTTTTGTCTTTCTGCTGCCATTTGCAGTTCCATTGCTTTCAGAACAGTTGCCGGCGGTTTTATGTCTCTGATTTCATAACGCATGCACTGGATACCCCAGGTAGCAGCTGCCTCATTTATCGTATGAACTATCTGTGCGTTAAGCGTTTCACGCTCTTCAAAGGTTTTGTCTAGAGGAATCTTCCCGATGGCTGAACGCATGGAAGTTTGAGCAAGTTGAGTCACGGCATAATAAGGATTTTCAACACCATAAGAAGCGTCAACAGGATTAATAATCCTGACATATAATACTCCATCGATGTGCAAGGTTACATTATCTTTTGTTATAGCCGCCTGCTCCTGAACATCAATAGCTCGTTCTTTGAGGGTATGCTTATAAGCAACTCTCTCCATGAAAGGAATAATGATATGCATGCCTGCAGCCAGTGAATTGGCGTATTTGCCTAAGCGCTCGGTAACCCATACTTGCTGTTGGGGAACGATCTTTATCCCCATTATTACTAACATGGCGATTACTACAACTGGGATAAATAAAACTGCATCCATATTTTTCGGTTCCTAAAATTACTTCTTTGATTTAACAATAAAGATATTTTCTTTAACTTCAACTATATAGACTTCTCCACCTGAGGGAATCTTTTCTGCAGGGTCAGTGCTATCGAGCAGCGCTTTCACAATCGTGCCTGACCACCAAATTTGCCCCATCTTGCCTGGCATAAGATCATTTTCATATACAGTGGCAGTTTGACCTATTATATTTGAATAATTGTTAGTGTTCTTGTGCTTTTGCAAAGCCCGTTTTAGAGGATGCCATAAAATACCCATCCATGCCGGCACAGCTGCCAAGAATACAATGATTTGATACGTGAACATATCATTTATGTTCACCCAGATGTAAATGGCAAGAGCAGTTGTAAGTGCAGCAAGACCTGCGATAAACAACACTATTGGGAACCCCATAATCATTTCCAAAAACATTAGAGTTACCCCTACTGCTATCCACATCCATACTGAGTAGTAACTTGTTAACATCTGATCCATCTAAAACTCTCCATTGCTAAATCTGATTATCAGGATTGCAACAAAACTCTAAAAGCGCAAGGACAAACATATTACTCCCTCTGCATAGCTGCAGCAATTCTTGACAATGCTGCATATTTGCAGTACACTATAATTAGTGGGAAAATAGGCAGTGACTATGAAGAAAAGCAGCATACATAAGCGTTCTAAAGCCACAAATACAGCAGTTGCGTTAAAAGCATTTTTCAGAATTTGCGCGCTTTGGCATTTAAACAACTCTGAGCAGATTACCTTATTGGGGAGTCCGGCAGAAAGAACCTTTTATGACTGGAAAGAGAAGAAAGATGGCAAACTAAGCCGCGATGTTTTAGAACGGATATCGTATATATTAGGAATCTTCAAAGCTTTGCAAATCCTCTTTCCAGATAACAGTTTAGCAGATACCTGGATCAAAAAACCTAACCATGCAACTATCTTTAATGGGATCAGCGCGCTGGATAGAATGTTATTGGGAAATGTTTCTGATTTATTGATTGTCAGACAATATTTGGATGCACAGCGCGGTGGCTGGGCATAACATGAGCGCACCATTCAGGCTATTTAAAAAAGAAAAAATCTGGAGAATCATTCCCTCGAGATTTCCACCAATTGACCTCTTTGAACGAGTAGCAGACAGTTCGGAATGGGATGCATTACATGAGCTCGAGTCAATGACTAATGCAAGACTGCGCGATGAACGAAGGATACTTTCACTAGTACCAGATGAAGACCGCGTATATGGCGCAGGCGCAGGTTATGTAATGGCGGCGTTCGCCTATTTAAATCCGGAAGGTAGCAGATTTTCAGACGGCAGTTATGGAGTTTATTACGCCGGCGATTCACTAGATTGCGCCATTGCCGAAACCAAATATCATCATAGACGGTTTCTTTCTTATACTAACACTCCCGCAACAGAAACTCAAATGAGGGTGTTGGTAGCAGAGCTGAATGGCAAATTGCATGATATACATGTAAATAAAAAAAATCATAAGAAGCTTTATAGTAGCGATATTTACAGTGCGTCACAGGCTTTTGCACGCAAGCTTAAGGGCAGTGGCAGTAACGGGATTTATTATGCAAGCGTAAGGAGCCAGGAGGGGAGTTGCTTCGCCATCTTTAAACCGAAATTAATTTCGCATTGCCGACAGGAAAGACACTTGCGCTATGTATGGGATGGAAAAAATATCAAAGATGTATTGGAAATTAGAAAGGTGGTTTGATAGGATTGCATACCTAACAATATTTAAGAGGGAAACATGCTGGACCATACTTCTTTTGCGGTAAAAGACTATAAGCAAAGCCTAAGGTTTTATGATGAAACCCTTGGAATGTTGGGGTATGAAAGAGCAGTTACACTCGATTACCCGGAATATAATGTCTATGCCGCAGGATACGGAAATGGTATAAGGCCTTCTTTTTGGATTAGCGCAGGAGGCAAAGACGGGGAACAAGTTGGCAATGCCAAGGGTGTTCATGTCGCCTTTGTAGCACCCTCAGTTGAGGCTGTTTTAGCCTGGTACCATAAGTGCCTTGAATTAGGCGGCAGAGATAATGGTGCTCCAGGCCCCAGAACTGAGTATCATGAAGGCTACTTCGGCGCCTTTATTATAGATCCTAATGGTTGGCGCATCGAGGCCTGTTTGCACACCTACAAACCCATTTAATTTCTACAGCATACGCTAGTTGGTGATCTCACCCCTTCTACAGGTGACATAAATTGGTCAGCTGCGCACTTTATTGCGTTTTCTATCGGGCACATCACAAACTTACATACCGCAGGCATAATTGCCACAGAAGTTATGAATACTCCTAAATTATTACTGCCAGTGACCCACCCAATAGCGTTACTGGGATATGGATGTGCCCAGCAACAGAAAATTCCATTCAAAGCCCCGGTCAGAAAAGCAACCCAAGGATACTTTTCAATAGCTTGCTGCGCTGGACAAGAAGGGTCTCCTTGCAATAGCCCACCAAGAGTTCCAACTACCGCTCTCTTCGACCAGGTATAACCAGGAAACACTGCTTTCCCAGCTTCGTGAATGGCAGAGCAAGTAGCAGCAAACATAAAATAGTACGCCAAGGTTTTCGCGGTTTGATTGTCCTGGCCGGGATTAAGTGAATCAACGACATCGTAGGTAAAATATTTAGCAAATCTCTGCGCACGCCCGTGCAGCTCCGAGACAGTATCTGATAACATTCTCATATAACCACCTGATAAAATAATTTTTACTTCTGTAAAATACAAAAACTTAACTAAAGACTCGCATAAATGCTTAAACTATGCTTTAGTCAAGAAATTCCATTTGCTCTTATACCTGAAGAATTCAAAATATGCAATTAACTTAATACAGGCTTTCGGTTTCCACATGAACTTCAGCAGGCTCTGTGATAATCGTAGCTTCTTCGCCTGGAGGAAGCTCTGAAGGAGTGTTTTCTCTCGTTTCTAAAGAACGGGTCTGCCCAGGTTTCAGCACTTCATAGATGGTGTTGCGCGAGAAGGTTCCTGCCCGGCCGCCAGTTTCAGGGTCGATACCAATAACCTGCAATCCATCTGGAATAGGAAAAGGCTTATCTGGGAAATTCTCAAGTGCCTGCTTCATAAAACCGATAAACAGAGGCAATGCAACTGAAGCCCCCTGCTCTCTAGCGCCCAAAGTTTTTGGTGAATCAAAGCCAACGAATACCCCAACAACCAGATCAGGAGAGAAACCAATAAACCAGGTATCCTTGCTTTCGTTTGAAGTCCCGGTCTTACCGGCCAGGTGCTTGCCCAATTGTTTAGCTCGAGCAGCAGTTCCTCGCTGCACAACTCCTTCAAGCATGGAAACCATTTGGAAATTAGTATCAGGCTCTACTAGATAGTTAGCTTTGAAGCTAACTTTTGGTAACTCAGGATCTGCTGCCTGCTCATCGGCTGACAAGCAGTTATCGCATTTTGTCTGATCTGTAAAGTAAACAAGTTTCCCTTTCCGATCAAATACCCTGTCAATGAGCTGAGGTTTGATTTCCATTCCGTTGCTAGCAAAGGTTGTATATGCCGCAGTCAAATCAAGTAAGGTGGTTTCATAAGCACCAAGAGCCATAGAATACATTAGAGGTGGATCTTTATAGACATGAAGTCTAGTCGCCGTTTCGGCCACCTGACGCACCCCAAGCGCAGCAACTATATGTACTGTCGCCAGGTTACGCGACTTCTCTAAAGCTTTCCGCATAGTGATCGGCCCTAAGTATTTACCCTCATAGTTTCTTGGAGACCACAGTGGCATACCCGGCCCTTGTGAAAGAGAAATCGGTTCATCTCTTACAATTGAATTAGGGGCAAATCCATTTTCCAATGCGGTTAGGTAGACAATAGGCTTAAAGGCTGAACCTGGCTGGCGCAACGCCTGAATGGCCCGGTTATATTTACTATCCTTGAAGCTGTAGCCTCCTGCCAATGCCAGAACTTTACCGGTTTTGGGTTGCATAACCACTAACGCCCCATTAACTGAAGGGATTTGCTCTAAACTATATGACTTAGAGTCAGCATCATAATCCACAAGCACGATATCCCCAGCTTTCAACGCAGGTTTACGCGCCCATTGCATTTTTGCTGAAGTGATCACGGCTTTGCTTTCATCTGGCAGACCGATATTAACTCCATCTTTAGCTGATCCCAAAACGATGGCAGGCTGCCAAACGCCTGCTCCTCCAGGCTTTTCATAATCTTTGATCAGCTGTTTCCACTCATCATCTTTAAAATTTATATGCGCAACCACACCATGCCAACCGTGACGCCTGTCATAATCTATCAAACCTTGCCGCAAGGCTTTATCAGCCATCTTCTGCAAGTCGGCGTTGAGATTGGTATGCACGGTAAAGCCATCCTGGTAAACATGGTCAAACCCATATTTGTCAATAAGCTCAAGTCGCACGCTCTCATTATAGTAGCCATTATCCTGAATAGCCTGGTCAAAGCGCGGGTTTAACCTTATAGGTCTGATCACTGATTTCTGTGCCTGATCTCTGGTAATAAATTTCTCTTCTTGCATGCGGTCGATCACCCAATCTCTGCGTGCTTTAGCGCGTTCCGGATGGCGGGTTGGATCAAGCATAGAAGGAGCTTTAGGCATCGCTGCTAAAAGCGCCGCCTCATCAATAGTCAGATCTTTCATATCTTTATTAAAATAGCTTAAGGCAGCCTGGGCAACACCATAAGCCCCATTACCCAAATATATTTGATTGAGATATAGTTCAAGTATCCTATCCTTAGAGTAAACATGGTTAATCCGATACGCTAAAATAGCTTCCTTAATTTTTCTCGATATTGACCGCTCATTATTAAGCAAGAAGTTCTTTACGACTTGCTGAGTTATAGTTGAGCCCCCGACAGGGTTTCGATCAGAACCCAAATTGGCAATATTCTGAAGTGCCGCTCTTATAATACTAAATACGTCAATTCCTGGGTGGTTGTAGTAATTATGATCTTCGGCAGCAATAAAGGCACTTTTAACCAGCGCAGGTATTTCATCAATCGTTTTATAGATCCGATGCTCAATCGCCAACTCAGACATCAAGTTTCCATCGGCAGTATAAAGCCTTGAGATTGTAGGTGGATCATACTCAACCAACTGATGATAATCGGGCAGATCTTTACTAAAATAAATAAAGACCGGAAGAATAAATAAGCCGGCAAGTATAATGCCTGCACAGGCAATTGAGCACCAAAAGGCCGCACCTTTTAGTACTTTTTCCAGAATCTCATACCAAAATTTTCTGTTGTTCTGCATCAAATCTAATCTAATCTCTTATATGCTGTATACCACATATTAGCTGAATCTAGAATAAAATTTTTACATTCGCCAGGCAAAACTTCGTATTTACTAAAAATCTGGATTTGCATAGTTTGCCGGCGGATGGAAATTAGGAATTTTATCAAGCAACAAGGGCTTAAAGCTTGGGCGGGATTTAACTAGTGCATACCAATCTTTGGTGTTTTGATTATGATGCCAAGGAACATCCCCAACGAAATCCAGCACGGAAAGTTGAGCTGCCGCCGTAAAATCAGCAAGAGTCGGCTTATCCCCAGCAATATACCGGTTATCCCCGCGTAAAAAGCTGATATAATCAAGATGGTAAAGTATATTCTTTTTAGCGGCCTGGATGGCTTGCGAATTCGGAGCGCCTGATTTAGAAACGGTTTTTATAATTTTTTCATTGAGAATGTAGTTGGTCACTTCATTATAGAACTTCACATCAAACCACTCAACTATACGGCGGATCACAAGCCTTTCCTCGGGAGTGTTTCCTAAAAGACTGTTATCGCCATAAATCTCTTCAATATATTCAAACAACGGCTGATTGCCGGCGATGATCAGCTTGCCATCCTTTAGTATAACCGGCGTGTTTCCTGATGGATTCATGCGCAAAAATTCCTTGCGCCTTTCCCAGTAAGGCTCGTAGAAAAGCTCAAAGCCTATAAATTTCTCCTTCAAAACAATGCGAAGTTTTCGAGAGAAAGGACATAGGGGATAATGATATACTTCCAACATCAAGCCGCTTCTTCCAATTCTGCAGGTATTTTAAACCTCACGTTTTCATTGACGCCTTCCATGGTTCTGATAGCAATTTTCGCAAGCTCATGAAGCCTTGCGATCACATTTTCGAGGAGGATTTCCGGTGCTGAAGCCCCTGCGGTAATTCCTAATTTTTTAATATTGGACAACCACTCCGGTTTAATATCCTGCGCTCCATTAATCAGGTAGGAAGGTTTACCCATTTCTTCACCTAAATCCCTAAGCCGATTTGAATTTGAGCTATTAGCCGAGCCTATGACCAAAATCAAATCTACTTCTTGTGACAATTTTCGTACTGCATCTTGTCTATTCTGGGTGGCATAGCATATATCTCTCAAATCCGGCCCCTCAATCAAAGGGAATTTCTTTTTGAGAGCGAGAATGATTGAGCGCGTATCATCTACACTTAAAGTGGTCTGAGTAACATATGATAGCTTAGTAGGATCAGCAACTTCCATTTGCTCAACATCCTCAACTGACTGCACAAGAATTACTTCATTCTTCACGCGTCCGCTAGTGCCTTCTACCTCGGGATGGCCTGCGTGGCCTATCAGAACAATTTGCGCACCTCCTTCTTCATGGCGCTGCGCTTCTCTGTGAACCTTTTTTACGAGCGGACATGTAGCATCGATAACTGGAAGATTTCTGCCTTTGGCTTCATCTTCTACTTTTTCCGACACCCCATGTGCAGAAAATACTGTGATTGCCCCATTAGGTATATCACTCACTTCATCGACAAATATCGCTCCCTTAGACTGCAGATCCTCAACCACATATTTATTATGAACTATTTCATGACGCACATAAACTGGAGCGCCGTATTTTTTAAGCGCGCGCTCTACAATTTCAATCGCCCTCTCCACTCCAGCACAAAATCCTCGCGGCTTTGCAAGAATGACTTCGATTTCCGGATGGGGCATAATATATACTCCTCGTCGAGTGGTTTGATAAACGGCATTGATGTTGTTATATTAATAGATTTTTTAAATACTATCCACTCAAATAATAATATTTCATGTGCCTAAACCAAGTCCCTTATTTATTGCTACGTCGTCCAGCCTTCGCTCTGCGAGCTTCGGCTTGGCTGCGCGCTCCTAGTATCAATTAAAAAAGATACTTGGTTACGTTGCAATTCGAGAAAGTTGCACTATCTAAGGCAATTAGTGGCTCTCATATATTGATAAGTTGTTACTAGCAATAAAAATAAATATTTCTGTTAACGAATTTTTAACCATTTTGAGCTTACCATGAAGTATAAAGTCTGTAATACTATTATTATATAGATATATGAAGCAACCTATGAGACAAGTACCAGGATCCCAACAAAAGCTAAGCCCACTCAAAGAAGCCATAGTTACCTGCCGAATCATGCTTAAGTATGCTTTGGTTTTTGGGTGCATAATAAATCTCTTGATGTTGGCGACCCCAATTTACTCAATGCAAGTGCTTGATCGAGTTATTTCCAGCGGTAATACAACTACCTTGTTTATGTTAACTTTAGTCATTCTGTTCGCCCTTGCAATCCTTGGTCTGTTACAACTGGGTCGAGGGTTTGCTTTAACTCAAATGGGTAACTGGTTTGAAAAGCAACTATCAGCAAAAATATTCACTAACTCTATTAAAGCCTCCTTATTGGCCAAAGGCGGTGGTGGAAGCCAACAGATCAGAGATCTGCAAACCATTAAAACCTTTATTACCAGCCCGGCTCTGGTTTCCATGCTGGACATTCCCTGGGCATTTATCTTCGTTATCGTTCTCTTTTTGATCCACTTCTGGATGGGGATGCTAACGATTTTTGGCGGAATATTCTTGCTTTTAATGGCTTTGATATCTGAGAAAATCACTAAACCTCTGCATGATGCTTCAAATGAGCACTTCATTTCCAGCACCAGGCAGGTGGAGCAAGCGGCACGCAATGCAGAAGTTATAGAAGTTATGGGGCTTTTGCCGAACATAATAAAGAACTGGCAGGAGACTAACGAAAAGGTGCAGGGCAATCAAAATCTGGTCAATAACCGCCAGGCTGTGCTTACTGAAATTACCAAGTTTGTCAGGCTGATGTTACAAATTCTTACCACAGGACTCGGGGCATATTTTGTACTGCAAGGCCAGATGTCCACTGGTGCGATCATTGCCAGTTCATCACTATCTGGACGGGCGCTTGCCCCTTTTGAACAGGCTATAACTTCATACAAAGGCTTTCTGAATTTCCGCAAAGCTTTTGAACGCCTTGAGCAGTCTTTAGAACGGTTCAACATCTCAGAAGATCGCATGACCCTACCTACCCCCGAAGGAAGAATAACCGTAGAGAATATATTTTACGCTCCTCCAGGAATGCAGCGCCATGTTATTAAAGGTGTGAATTTTGAAATCCAGCCCGGTGAGATACTGGTGGTGATCGGCCCGAGCGCCTCGGGGAAAACCACGCTGGCCAAGCTAATTGTAGGCGGGTTAGCGCCGCAGGTTGGCTCAGTGCGTATCGACAACTCAAATCTCCAGGATTGGAATAGAACTGAACTTGGTCAACACATCGGCTATTTGCCGCAGGACATCGAACTTTTTAGCGGTACTATCAAAGAGAATATCGCTCGGATGGACAAGAATGCCGATCCTTTGAAAGTAGTTGAAGCTGCACAGCTTTCAGGTGTACACGACATGATCTTATTATTGCCTAAGGGATATGATACTGACCTTGGGTCTGATGGATCATTGCTTTCAGGCGGTCAAAGACAAAGAATTGGTTTAGCGCGTGCATTTTATAATGACCCAAAACTTTTAGTACTTGATGAACCGAATTCCAATCTGGATAGCTTTGGTGAAATTGCGCTTGCCGGCGCGATTGCCAGAGCAAAGGAAAAAGGGATTACCACA
Source organism: Alphaproteobacteria bacterium (assembly GCA_013288625.1). GTDB lineage: Bacteria > Pseudomonadota > Alphaproteobacteria > Rickettsiales > Midichloriaceae > JABDBN01. The sequence goes on from JABDBN010000008.1 coordinate 28,249, forward strand.
ATTGTGATCTCCCATCGGACTTCACTGCTGAGTGCCGCAGATAAGATTTTAGCTATGAGAGACGGTATGGTTGCGATATTCGGAAACCGCGATGAGGTTTTAGAAAAAATGAACCAAGCAGCCAAAACTGTACCTTTTGAACAAATAAGGAAACAAAATGGATAATGAAACGCAAAAGAGTTTACCGGAACCTAATCAATCATTAAAAGATCGATTGCACGCAGCTATTCAAAGGATTAAGGATTCCAAGTTCTACCAGGAAACCAAGCTTTATATGTTTACCAAATCAGCTGAAGAAGCTGGGTATAATACAGAAGCTGACGAAGATTTGCGGGTCAACCTGCAAAAGCCCCTAAAATTTGCTTTTGCAGTTATTGCCGTTGCTGTTGGTTTCTTTGTTGTCTGGGGTGGTCTTGCTCCACTCGATAGCGCCGCCGCCGCAAATGGATATATTATAGTTGCAAGCAGCCATAAAACTATTCAGCATCACGAAGGCGGCATCGTAGATGCTATCTATGTGAGTGATGGCCAGGAAGTTAAAAAAGGCGAACTTTTAGTGAAGCTGGACGATACCCAAGCACTTGCCGGCCTTAAAATGAATGCAAGCCAACTCGCTTTCGCCATGGCAGAAAATGCCAGACTTAAAGCGGAGCAGCTTGATTCAGACAAAATCAACTGGGATTTCAAAGGAATCAATGCCAGTTCAGATGAGGTTCAGCAAATCATGAAAACGCAGGAACATTTATTCCTCACACGGCGCATGGCGGTGAAAGGTAACATTGACATCCTGAATGAGCAGATTAACCAGACCACCGAATCAATCAAAGGATTGGAATTCCAGCTAGATGCCTATAAAAAGCAACTTAAGAATACCGAAGAAGAAGAGCAAACTACCCTAGAGCTTTTCAATAAAGGGCTGTCTACCAAACCTAAGTTACTCCAACTGCGCAGTGCGACCGCTGATTTATCAGGACGGGTGGGACAGGCAATGTCTTCCATCGCCTCTGCCAAACAAAGTATAGCTGAAGCGAAAGTAAAAATACTGAGTGTGCAAAACGACTATCAAAATAACCTGGGTGAAGAAATTAAGAAGAATCATGCAGCTTTGCTTGATCTCACAGAAAGGTATAACGCAGCCCAAGATGTTTATGATAGGACAAGCATTACTGCTCCTGAGGATGGAGTAGTTACAGAATTAAAGATCCATACTGTAGGTGGCACAGTGCCGCAGGGCGGAATTATCATGGAGCTAGTGCCCCAAAATGATAAGCTTATAATTGAAGTTAAAGTGAATCCTAATGATATCGATAGTGTACATCTTGGTATGCTGGCAAAAGTGCAGCTTGGTGCTTATAAAGCTCGCCTGGTGCCGAGAATGGATGGCAAGGTTATTTATGTAGCTGCCGATAAAGTTTTGGATCAGCAGGCTCAGGGCGGACCGCAACAAGTCTACATTGTGCGAGTGCAGATTGATGAAAAGGAATTAGACCAACTGACAGCTGACATCAAGCTCTATCCTGGCATGCCAGCATCAGTATTCTTGGTAAAAGGAACCCGAACCTTCCTGCAATATCTGGTCAGCCCGATTATGGATAGCTTCTACCGAGCATTTAAAGAAAAATAACCAATCCCCATTTGTTTAATCTGGGAATTGGTATGATTGCTGCATCAATTAAAAAATAGACTTGGTTAACTAAAAGGGTTTTACAACCGCAAGTATGACGATTATCGCCATCAATACCGGTGGGATTTCATTGATAACGCGGAAGTAAGTAGCGGACTTATTATTCCGATTATTAGCAAAATTCTTCTGCTGCACCGAGAGCAGCCCATGCATGCCGGCAAGCGCAAGCACCAAAACCAGTTTAAGATGGAACCAACCGCCCAATGTCGAAAATCCATTTATGAAGATCAATAAAATGCCGAGGGCAAAAACCGCAATGATAGAAGGGTTCATTATATATTTTAGCAGCCGGTATTCCATTATAGTAAAGGTCGCATACATTTCCGACCCCGGCTTGGCAGAACAATGGTAAACAAACAGCCTGGGCAAGTAAAACATCCCTGCCATCCAGCAGATAACCGCAATTAAATGCAACGCCTTTAAGGTAAAGTAATATTGAGTTAAAAATTCCATTTGAGATAATAATTAAGTGGTTAAAAGCTCAGCTAACTGCAACTCCAAATCCTGACTATCCATATTGACATACCGATCAAGAGTTGCGTCTAAATCCTCTGGTGAATAACATTTGTTTAGCCAATTTGCAAGTCTCTCATAAACATCAGGTTTTATAAGTTGTGCATGCTGAGCAATCTCTTCCATCTCACCCAGCTTGCCATTGCAGTGCAAAAGCACATCGCAACCTGCTGCTTGTGACATTTCCGCCCGCTGCCCCAGCGTACCGCTCAGCGCTTTCATGGAAAGATCATCTGTGATGATTATATTCTCATAACCAATACCTTCACGAATATAGTCGATGGCCTTTTGGGAAACGGTTACTGGATGCACTGGGTCAAGGTCATGTACGATCACATGGGCAGTCATTGCCAGTGGTGAATAAGCCAGCTTCTTAAACGGGATAAAATCGGTTTGCTCAAGCTCTAAAAGCGCGGTGGAGATTACAGGCAAATCTTGATGGCTGTCAGCAGTAGCCCTGCCATGCCCAGGTATATGTTTTAGGATAGGAAGCACGCCAGCCGCCATGAGGCCAGCCATAGCATATTGCCCCAATAGAGAAACTATATGAGGGTCTTTGCCAAAGCTGCGGTCGCCGATAATGCTGTGCGCACCCTCAAATAAAAGATCCACCACAGGGGCACAGTTAACATTAATCCCCAGTTCACTTAACTCTCTCCCCATCAAAAAATGATTTAAGAAAACCGCTGTTTTTGCATCGGTTATATTCTTCTCGCTCAGCGCAGCGTATTTTCCGGCAGCTTCTGCCTCACGATAATGAGGTGGCTTGAGTCTTCGCACCCGGCCACCTTCCTGGTCGATCAGAATGGGAATGGCATCATGAGCTACTGTAGATCTTAGATCCTGAATTAAGTCACGTACCTGGCTGGGGTTTCCAATATTCCGGGAAAATAATATAAAGCCCAGAGGCTGCTGCCTTTGAAAAAAGGCACGCTCCTCAGGCAATACCTCAATTCCGGAAAGACCAAATACAATATTTTTCTTCTGCGACATACACTTTTACAATGAGATATTCTTATTGCAAACCAGTATAATTAAAGTTTTGGTTTAAAGCCAGTGCAGACAAAGTAAAATTCGGAAGAATCTTCATAACTCGCTGCCGGCTTAAAAGACTTAACCAGCGCAAAGTAAGTGCGTAGCGTTTTTAAAAACTCTGCTTCCTGACCCCCGCGCAGCACCTTGGCAACAAAGCACCCCCCTGGCTTTAAATTAGGTATGGCAAAATCAAAAGCAGCTTCAGCAAGCGCCATATTGCGCAGGTGGTCCGCCTCATGATTACCGCAAGATGCTGCAGCCATATCGCTTACAATTACATCCGCTTTACCTTTGAGCAAATCTGAAATCTGTTGGGTGGTTTCATCATCATAAAAGTCTCCCTTAATAAGCGTCACGCCAGGCAAAGGCTGCACCTCCTGCAGGTCAACTCCAATAATCTGGGCGTCAGGCTTGCACAATTGCCGCGCCACCTGTAACCAGCCACCAGGAGCACAGCCTATATCAATAATACTGGAAGCTTTACGCAGGATTTTAAATTTCTCATCGATCTGCATAAGCTTAAAAGCCGAGCGTGACCGGTAATTTCTTTCTTTCGCCAGATTAACATATGGGTCGTTGATATGCCTTTTAAGCCACTTAGTAGAGGAAACGGTTCTCCCACGGGCAGTTCTAAAGTTCTGCCGCTTGTTTCGGACTTTGTTAATCGGCTTATCCATGGGCAAGCTCCACAAGTGGCCAGCGCGAGCGTGGCTCAAAGCCAATGTCTGAGACCATGCCTAACTTTAACCGCTCCAGTCCCGCCCAGGCAATCATAGCGCCATTATCAGTGCAAAGCGCTAAAGGTGGCGCGACCAGCGTATATCCATATTGGTTGATAATGCTGCTCAGCCGACCGCGTAAAAATTGATTGGCCGCAACCCCTCCGGCAATAACAACCGTATTAGCCTGCGGGTATTTGGTGCTAAATATCTTCAAGGCTTTCTCAAGTTTATGAGCCAAAATTGCCGCTATTGTCGTTTGAAAAGAGGCGCAGATATCGGCAATAAACTGTTCGCTTAGAGCATTTTTATCTACGATGCGTTTTACCGCAGTTTTCAACCCGGAAAATGAAAAATTAAGATCAGCGCTATTATAAAGAGGAAGTGGCAAATCAAATGCTTTAGGATTGCCAGCCCCTGCCCGCTTCTCAACTTCAGGCCCTCCGGGGTAGTTTAATCCCAGCATTTTAGCGACCTTGTCAAAAGCTTCACCTACCGCATCATCAATAGTGCTGCCCAGCAGATCATACTGGCCGACTCCGCGCACAGCCAGCAATTGGCAATGCCCGCCAGACACCAGCAATAATAAAAATGGGAAGGCCACCTTGCTGGTTAAGCGTGCAGTCAGCGCATGTCCTTCCAGGTGATTGACGGCAATGATGGGCTTTTGAGCCGCAGACGCCAGACCTTTTGCGAGCATAACCCCGACAATAACCCCACCTATTAGCCCGGGGCCAGCAGTGACCGCAATAGCACTCATGTCATCCAGCGTACACTGCGCCTGCTTAAAAGTATCAGAGATCATAAGATCCAGGCAGTCGATATGGCTGCGGGCAGCAATCTCAGGAACCACCCCACCATAATTGTTATGGTTCATGATTTGTGAGCGCACCGCATTCGCGAGAATATTACCCTCACTATCAACGATAGCAACGGCAGTTTCATCACAACTAGTTTCAATCCCTAGAACTTTCATGCCTTTAGGAACAGCATTTGTTTAATAGCTTCCAGAGAAAGCTCATGTTTCTCATGAGTTTTCCGATGTTTAAGCTCAGCCATTCCCTCTTTGGCGCTTCTAGGCCCGATAACTACTATCCAGGGTAACCCAATTAAATCCATACGGGCAAACTTATTACCTGCACTTTCCTCGGTGTCATCACTAAGAACATCAATGCCATGAGCAAGGAGAGCATCATATAGATCCTGCGACATATTATCACAAGCCTCATCGCCGGGCTTAAGATTGATGATGCCAACCTTAAAGGGCGCAACATTCTCTGGCCAGATTATGCCTTTATCATCGTGATTAGCTTCAATGATAGCAGCAATCAGCCGCGATACACCGATCCCATAGCAGCCCATATCAGGATGCTTAAACTTTCCATCTTTACCCTGAATGTTGACACCCATGGATTTGCTGTACTTATCACCTAAATAGAAAATATGACCAACTTCAATACCTCGTCTTGCATTAAGTTTGTCAGAGGTAATCGGACAATTTGCCGGGTCATGTTTAGATTCTTCATTTGCATAAAACTTAGCGAATCCTTCAAGAGTAATATCTCCGGTAGCCAGGTATTCCAAAGCACCTTCCTCATAAAAAATCTGGCTTTCTCCGGTATCGGCCAGGACATGGAACTCATGGCTATAGTCTCCACCCATAGAGCCGGTATCCGCCTTGACAGGTATTGCCACCAACCCCATCCGCGCATATGCCCGGGTATACGCAACAAGCATGTCTTTGTAGGTAACAAGTGCGCTTTCTTTATCCATATGGAAGGAATAGGCATCTTTCATAAAAAATTCGCGAGCCCTCATAACCCCAAATCTTGGCCGGATTTCATCGCGAAATTTCCACTGGATTTGATAAAGGCTCTTTGGTAATTCCCGATATGACTGCACGCTATTATTAAATACTTCGGCTATTACCTCTTCTGCAGTAGGAGCAAAAGTCAAATGATTACCATGTCGGTCTTCAATTTTAAGCATCTCCGTGCTGAGATCATCTCCGGAACCATAGCGACCGGACTTCACCCAAAGCTCAATCGGCTGAATGCACGGCATTAGAATTTCAATGGCCCCAATGTTGTTCATCTCAGCGCGAATAATATCGGCGATTTTGTTTAACACCCTAAGACCCAGCGGCAACCAGGTATATATACCAGCACTCAACTGGCGAATCATCCCTGCCCGCAGCATTAGCTTGTGAGAAACAATGGTCGCCTCTTTAGGGTCTTCCTTGAGAACAGGTAAGAAGTATTTGCTTAATAGCATAAGGCTCACTCATTTTTACTAAATATTAGCACTTTGCTAAGTAAAAGGCACTAGCAAAATCAAAGCCCCCATTTTTTCTTTAAATAGGTATTTACCTGTGCGCGCTGATCATCAGTAAGCATTTGCCCATAGACAATAATTTCAGAGATATAACCATTCATACAGTTATTAGCTAATTTGTCTTGGCAGCCTATTATAAAATCAGCTGTTCCAGCAAGCACTGCGGGGCCGGTTGTAGTGGTATTTATCAGGTTAGTATCTCCTTGCCAAACTTTATTTAAACTAGCACCTAAGACATAATTAGACATAAGGTTCCAAATGTAAAAATTATTTGTAGCCGCCCCCCAAGCTGCATGGTCACCTGTATGCGCCCCGTTGAACTGCCAGTATACGTTACTGTCTGACCAAGGAATTCTCGCCGTAATTGTGCCTACTGTGGGGTATGATATAACATATCCAACCTTTGTGGTGCTCTGCATCACTATAAAAACATCCATGGCGTTGATGAGCGTAAGTGAGGGAAAAATTGAACCACTAGGCAGACCAGGTACTTTGAGAAAATAATTATTTTTAAACCACAAAGCTCCACTGGTCCACTTAGGTTGATCTGAAGGATTATCGGTCTGAATTGCATTAAATCCATTGCCGGATTTATCCTTCCAGCATGAGATTTGTCCATTAGGGTGGCTGTTATTAAGAGTTGTACAAGTGGAATCATTATACATGGTATTTAAGTCATTGGCATCCAGCCACAATCTCAAGCCGGTTATAGAGGTGGGTAAAAAAGCATCAGGGTTAAATGGTATAACACAAGCTGTTGCGGCCGTTACGCCTGGCAAAACTTTACCATCTAATGCTTGCTGGCCGCGGCTTTTCCAGCGAATAATATTATCAAATAAATGAGCAGTATTGGGATTATAATTGGTATCAATAAAAATATTATTGTTATTGCAGTTTTCGGAATCGACAAAGCTACCACAGGCAATGAAACTAGCACCGTTGGAATTATAAGCGCCATGCCCGCTTCTTCCGTGGCTTATCAAAAGATACACAACATGGTTGTCATCGGCAAGTGGCGCATTGATACGGTTGCCATTGCTATCGTTAATTATAATAGAATCAGCTGTAGTATTCGAATAGCTGGTAAAGTTCGTACCATTTTGTGCGAGCTGTTTAATAACGACATAAGTGATTCTGTTATTCCAGCCATCAAGCATATCGCTATCATTAAGATCAAGTGTGCGGGTAGGCACAACGCCGATGCGGATTTGCGCTGATCCACTGCCAACATCAACGGTTCCTGCCGGAGCTGATGCCGTGCAGTCAGTCGCTACTCCATAAGTGGCAGATGCGACGGCGGCAGTTCGAGTAGCAGGGCATGGCACATAGCCATTTTTAGCGACAAAGGTATCCAGTGCAGATTGAATTTTATCAAGCTCACTGTTAGTGCCACTCAAAGTTTGGATTGCATAACTTGCGGTAAGCGTTGTGTAAAGAGCGCCAGTAGCAAAGCCTATTATCGCAAGGGCAATTGCCATTTCCAGAAGTGTGTAACCCAATAGTGTTTTCATTTTTTTCATAGCTATGGCGCAATTGCAAGTTGGTTGTCCTTAATCAGCTGGGCTCGGGTTTTCCAGGCAAGAAAATCATCAAACTGATTGCTAGATTGGCCATCATTATATGGGGCAATATTAAATACATTATCATTGTTGCAATTTTCAGTTCCCTTGTTAGTTCCACAGGCAACAGCCTGGTGCCCGGCAGCATTATAAGCACCCTTACCATAAGGACCATAGCTGATCAAAACATAGGCTGTTCCGCCTGATGAAACGATGGTGTTACCATTGGTATCCACAACGCTAATCGCCCCACTGGGGTTCGTGCTGATAAAAGTACTGGCATCTGTAGCCAGTGACTTTACCACCACATATGCAATGCGATTATTCCAGCTATCTATCGTGATTTCCTGGGAAAGGTTTAAGGCTTTAAAGGGAATAGTTCCAATGCGTATTGCCGTGCTTCCTGCGCCATAATCAACCGTACCTGCCGGGGCACTCGCTGCGCAATTACTGGCAGCACCAAAGCTGCTGGAACCCCAGGCGGCAGACTGGCTTGCCGGACAGGGTAAGTAGCCCTTATTGAGAAGGAACTGATCAAGTGCCGTCTGAATAGTATGCAGAGCAGTTCGCGTTTCAGCAACCTGGTTTTGGCTTGAGAAAGTGACATAGATTGTCATAAATGCCGAGAACATAATGGAGAGTACAAACAGACTCAATGCCATTTCCAAATAAGTATACCCAGGGCTGAACTTAAGTAACTTCATAAGCCCCACTTTAATTTCAAATATTGCTCTACAGCCTGACGTTCTGAATCAGTAACCGCCCGGGTGTAAATAATCACTTCGGAAATTCTTCCTGAGAAATCAGTGGTAGCACCACCGGTATATTTCTGCCCAATAGACAGGTTGCCTTTCAGATCCTGAGGTAAAAACGTAGTATCAGTTGCGACCTGTACTCCGTTGATATAAAGCCGAGCAGGAGTAGTTGCACCATTAGAGAATATCCATGAGCTGTAGGTATTGGATGTATAAGAACTGCTTAGGGTAGATGAATAGATACCTTGTTTGTACCAGTATGTTGCACCATTATTGTTGAGATTTAAGGTCATTCTGGTAGCGGTGCCATTAACATCAAGCAGGTAATTCGCATTCGCGGCATTAGTCTGCTGTGCTGCAAAAAATATGCTCAGATTGCTAGCTGAGGTAGACATACTAGCAACTCTAAAACCAAACGTACCTATAATCTGCATGGTCGGCTTAGAATTGAACCCACTTGCCGAATATACCGGCTTAGTAGCGCCCGCATTAGCAAATGAATAGGCATTGCCAGATTTATCCACCCATTTAGTTACGTTATTAGAACCATCTTTAGTAATGGTGGTCAGATCGTTAGCATCGAGCCAGAGCGCCAAAGATGGCAAATTTGTCGGGAGGAAGCCTGAAGTACAAGCCCCGGGTCTGGCGCTCAAGCCAGCATTATTAAGAAGGTCTGTGTTTTTGACCCAGGCAATGTAGTCATCGTAAAATAAGTTGTTGCTGGTATAGCTGTGCGCGGATTGCACAAAAACGTTGTCATCATCGCAATTTTTCCCCTGAAGAAGGCTGGTCTTGCAGGTACTGGATAATGCCCCTTTATAGCTATATGCACCATTGGCATCTCTGCCATGCGACACTATAACATAGTCTACATAGTTGGGAATGGTCGCAGAATTATTGGGATTTATGGTAGCACCCGTTTTATCCTGAATAGTAATAACCTGGGTGGCAGCAGTACTATAGTTGGCAAAGATCGTGCTGGTTTGCGCCAGCGATTTGATAACTGCATAGGTAAAGCGGCTATTCCAGGGATCAAACATAAAAGTGTCGGATAAATTAAGTGACCGCACCGGTACTACGCCAATTCTGACAATATTGACCCCAGAGCCAAATTCTACGGTGCCAGTAGGTGCAGTGGCCGAGGTACAATCAGTAGATTTACCGAAGTTTGCTGAATTGGGCGCATCGTTTCTGCTCGCCGGACATGGGAGGTGTCCGTATTTTAGGTAATAGGCAGTAATCGCAGTTTTAATTTTGGTAAAATCATTTTGCACCACTGCCAGATCACTGCTGCCTTTACCCACTGGCAATAATGTTAGGGCTCCGCCAACTAATATCGAAGCTACTATTAGCAGTAGAGATACCTCTGCTGCTGCAAATCCAAGGAGTCTTTTTAGCTTCCTACGCATACTCAATTATTGTCCAAAAATCTCAACCATAGTGTAGGTTTCATTAGCAGTGGTAGAAACAGGGTAACCAAATTCAAATCCCGTTTGCGCCCCTCCATTGATTGTAGTGTTAAAATTGTTAACAAAGTGATCAATTCTGATATCGGTAGGCACCGAGAAACTCACATAGGCGATTACCGTGGCCACGCTCACTGCGGTTGTCTTAGCAGTGGTAGTCCCATTAACATCCCCGGTAACCGACATACCTTCAGTTATAGTTGTGCCGGCAGTGACATTAAAGATTCTAAGCCTGTGCGCTGTAACTCCCTGTGCAGGAGCTGTGGCTCTAATGTAGTAATTACCCGCAGGCATTGTTATGGTATTGGCTACATTTAAAGTGGTAAATGGCGCAGGAGTAGTGCTAAACACAACTGTATTTAGATTTCTGGTATTCCAGGCGCCAACGGCGATAGGCGTCTGGCCTGATACCCCTGGAGCTTCCTGGTCTGCAATCAAAGCAAACTTTGAGAAAACGCTGCTTGTCAAAGCCCCTGACGTATATGAGCTATCATGGATCTGCTGGCTTTTGGTTTTCCACCTTACATAATCATCAAAATAGTTGGTGGCATTACTGTTAAAAACCCCATCTTTATAGGTATTGGTATCCGAACAATTCTGAGCTTCAGGAGTGCCTGCAGTACAAGTTGTAGTTACCCCATTATAATTCACAGCTCCATCCCAATGTTTGCCATGAGAAATAAGCACATATGCAATAGGGGCATTATTAATCTGATTACTGTTTACATCCTCCATAATAATAGCAGCGTTTGTGGGAGCTGAAGTGGTAAAATCAGAAAGTGTAGTTGCAAATTTTTTTATAACTGTATAGGAAAATCTATTATTCCAGGCATCGAACATAAGCTCATCGGGCAAATTAAGCGTTCGGGTAGGGACGACCCCATGCCGAATCGTGTCATCACCAGCTCCAGATTCTGTAGTGCCGGCAGGTGGAGCTGCCAGGGTACAATCGGTAGATATGCCAAAAGTCGTACTTGCTACTGCAGCATTTCTGACAGCAGGACAAGGTAAAAAACCATGTTGATTCACATAGGCGTCAATGGCGCCCTGAATCCGGTCAAGCTTGGTTTTGGTCAAGTCGATATTCTGCAAATCGGTTTGTACGGGAACCAGCGCATAAACGCTACCGATCAGGATTGACATAATAACAACTACTATAGCCATCTCATAGAGACTAAACCCGGAATATTTTATATTTTTATGGTTCACAGCAAACCTATTCTATTGATAGTTATACTAATTATTGTAGCAGTACGCCAATGCAATACAAGTATTGATTACTTTATTGGTTTGATCTTTTTAGCAGTGACAATCCAGAAAAAGAACAGCACTAGCAGGATAAACCCACACATGGTTTTAAATAAAGCCGCGACATCACTGCCGATATAATAGCTGCCAAAAAACATGGCTCCGGCTGCACAGAATGAGCGCACACTTGCTGAAGCTGAGGAAGCCATTCCCCTTAAGTTAGGATATAGTTCAGTAGTTTTAGAAATAATGCCAGGTACAAAAAAAGGAACGATGGCTGACTGAACGCAAATTGTGCAAAGCACAGTATATGGGGTGATATCGACTAAGTTAAACCCCATGATTAGATATATCGGGATAAGAATATACAGGAGTTTGATACTAATTTTTGAAAGTACTTCAGAGCCGAAATGCTCGACAATATACCTATAAATTAGGGCAGCAAAGATGCTAACCAGCATTGGTGCGAATTGAAAGAACGCATAGTCGTTAATGCTCACGCCAAGATTAACCATATATATAAACGGAGAAATGGTAAAAAACATCATGCCACTTCCTATCATTATACCGCTTATCAGGTTGTAGAGCATAAACTGACGATCCTTAATTACTCGAAAGTAGAGTTTGAATGAGTCCTTAAGCATCACCCCATGATCAGGTTTATGGGTTTCAGGGAGAAATAAATAAAATGTTGTCCAGCAAGCAACCTGAATGAAGAAAATAAAAACAAAGGCTGTGCGCCAGGTTTGCGTGATATCAAAAAGATAAGCGCCTATAACCGGAGCTATCACAAAGGCAATAGGGAAGGTCATTTCATTGAGCCCTAGAAATCGCGCCCTGCGGTCTCCGCGAAAAAGGTCAGTGATCACCGCAGTACCCAAGACTGTTATCACCCCCGCACCAAATGATTGCACGGCTCTCCAAAAAAGCAGCCAGTCAATAGTGGGGGCAAGTGAGAGGCCTAGTTGCGTTATCGCCTGAAACCCAATGGTAACCAGCAGGATTTTACGCCGACCAAACTTATCACTTACTGGCCCCCAGACCAATCGGGAGAAAACGGCGCCCACCATAAAGATTATTAGCACCAACTGAGCTTTGAATTCTGTAGTCCCCAGGTCTTTCTGCAAAAAAGGCAGCGCAGGTAAGTGGATATCACTATTTAACAAAAGAAAAATATTGGTGGTTATGAGGAGAAGCGCAACTCTTTCCGGCTTATGTTGTAATTTTTCCATTTAACTCGCTTCTAAAAGTATTATTTTGTCCCCCAAAGTGGTGCCTTAATTTTGCTCAAAAATTTCTCATGCGCAGCTAATTCTTCCGCTGAAACTTTAAACTCTCTCGCTGGTCTTGATCGTTTTTTAGGGGAAGGTTGCTGAGCTGAAGCCGAGTTTGAATTATCAAACTCCAGATTTGACTGCGTTCCACCAGTTAAGTTAATGTACACATGAAAGAGCAGATGAGCATCGAGCAAAGCCCCATGGTTATTGCGTTCTTCCAGGCTGATATTAAATCGCTTGCAGAGCGCATCCAGCGAAGCCGGCGATCCAGGGTATTTTTTTCGCGCGACTTTCAGAGTATCAATAACACGCTCAAATTTTATAGGGGTATGACCCAGCAACGACAATTCATGATTTATAAATCCCAGGTCAAATTCGGCATTGTGAATTATGATGACGCTATCAGCGAGAAACTCAAGAAAGCTGGGCACAATCTCAGGAAAGGTGGGTTTATCAGAGACCATTGCATCAGTAATGCCATGAACCCTTCTCGCGCCTTCAGAAATCGCCACCATCGGGTTGATATACTGATGAAAAACCTTGCCGGTTTTTACCCGGTTAATCAACTCCACACAACCGATTTCAATTAGCCGGTCGTTTCTTGTAAGCCCTGTCGTCTCTGTGTCGAGGACGATTTCTCTGGTTTCCAGCATGATAAACTAATGACCTAACCTGTTTAAAAGTATCTTCCGGGGTTCTCCCAGTTTTAATAACAAAATCTGCTTTTTTTATTTTTATCGCATCAGATAATTGCTTACTTATGATAGCATCAAATTTTTCTTCCGTCATATTTTTTCTCAAAAGCGCACGTTCTTTTTGGATGGGCTTTGGCGCGATTGTGACTACCACATGGTCATAGAATTTCTCCCGATTATTCTCAAAAAGCAAAGGAACTTCAAAAACCATAGACTTACCCGAGGTTTTCTTAATATTAACCATAAATTGCACCTGAGCATCTCGAACCAATGGGTGGAGTATTGCTTCCAGCTGTTTGAGTTTTTCAGGTATGCTAAACACATTTGCCCCAAGTATCTGGCGGTCAATCCCCTGTTCAGTTACAGATTCAGGACATAGCTTTGCTACCAAATCAAAGGCCTTGCCCTCACGGGTCAGAAGCTGATGTACCGCCTCATCAGCATTAAAAACCGCAAAGCCGAGCTTCTTAAAGCACTCGAGTACAAAAGTTTTTCCGGAAGCGATGCTACCGGTGATTCCGATAATATTTCCCTTGTTGGGGTTCAATAAAAACCTAGGCGTATCTGCTTTGCCTTTTGGTGGATGAGGAGACCTTTTCTTCTTTAAATCCATGTTGTTCACTCACAATATAAATTGGTCGATTTTTTGTTTCTTTATAAATACGCGCTATATATTCACCTATAATACCTAAACTCACTAATTGGATTCCGCCAATAAAAAGGATACTCACCATGATAGATGCGTATCCAGGCACACTGACACCAAAAACCATTGTCCTTAATACCAAAAGTATTGCATAAAAGAAAGCAAATAATGAGAACACTGCACCTATATAAAGCCAAATTTTTAAAGGCTTAGTACTGAAGGAAAAAATGCCGTCCAACCCTAATTTAAAAAGATGGTAGTATTTAAGCTTGCTCACGCCACTTTTGCGATTTGGTCTGTCGTACTCAATGACAGCTTTGCGAAAACCAACCCAGGCAAAAATCCCTTTCATATAGCGGGTTTTTTCTGGCATCTGCCTTATTGCCTCCACTACTTTTTTATCCATAAGCCGAAAATCCCCAACATCTGCGGGGATTGTTCGGTTGCTTATCCAGAAGAGCAGCTTGTGATACAGGCTGCTAAAAAGATTTTTCATGACACTATCATTACGGGTTCTTCGATGTGCCAGCACAACATCAAACCCTTCCTGCCATTTAGCAATCATTGCGGGAATTAGCTGAGGGGGATCCTGGAAGTCAGCATCGATAGGAATAACCACATCTTTGCTAGCCAGATCCAACCCGGCGGTTAAAGCGGCTTCCTTGCCAAAGTTGCGTGAGAATGCCAGCAATTTAATTCGAGCATCGAGTTTCCTTGCGCTTTTTAGCTCTGCACGGGTTTTATCCGTGCTACCATCATCAATACATATTATTTCAAACTCCGGGGTAATTTTGCTCAGCACTGAAATCAGGCCATTAATAAAGTTACTGATACCGTCAGCTTCATTATACAAAGGCACAATAACTGAGATACTGATCATAGCTTTCTGTTTCGACATATTTAGGGTATAAAGTTATCTGTTATTCTATATAATGTTGTACTTAAGTATACCATCATTATTGGGTTATGGCATGAAAAAAGAAAACATAGATCTTATATTCCAGAGATTTTTTGAGAATAAACCCCACCCCCGCATTGAGCTTGATTATTATTCACCCTACACTTTGCTAATCGCTGTGGTATTGTCAGCCCAGTCTACTGACAAAGGAGTCAACCGGGTTACACCCACGCTTTTTGAAGCCGCTGATACTCCTGTTGCAATGGTTGCGCTCGGCGAGGATCAACTTAAGCAGTATATCAAGACTATTGGCCTATATAATAATAAAGCCAAGAATATTATCGCCATGTCCAAAGCATTGCTTGAGAAATTTGCCGGCGAAGTGCCGGATAACTTAAATGACCTAAAGTCCTT